>CAZDAW010000014.1:0-49002 GCA_964503685.1 uncultured Anaerolineaceae bacterium
ATGGAATGACTGGCGCTGGCAACTAAGCCACCGCTTAAATACGGCCGAGGAAATTGGAAAAGTGTTACCCCTGACAGATAGCGAGCGACGTGCATTAACTTCGAAGGGGCTGTTCAGGGTAGATATCACACCTTACTTTATTTCATTGATAGATCCTGATGATCCAAATGATCCAATCCGTAAACAAATCATACCGAGGGATTCAGAAATCGTGCCATTTACCGGCATGATGGAAGATTCCTTGTCAGAAGACCGTCACTCACCTGTACCGGGTCTGGTTCATCGGTATCCTGACCGAGTGTTAATGTTAGTCACCACACAATGCGCATCTTATTGCCGTTACTGTACCCGTTCACGCATTGTGGGCGACCCATCAGCCAACTTTTCCAAAGCCGATTTTGATTTGCAGATCGATTATATAAAACGGACGCCTCAGATACGTGATGTACTCCTCTCTGGCGGTGATCCATTAACTATGGCGCCAAAATTATTGGAAGAACTCCTTCAACGCCTACGTGAAATTCCACATGTCGAAATCGTCCGCATTGGTTCACGGGTCCCTGTATTCATGCCAATGCGAGTGACGCAAGAATTAACCGACATGTTACAAAAATATCACCCTCTCTGGTTTAATATTCACGTCAATCATCCAAATGAAATTTCGCTTGAACTGGCTGAAGCCTGTGACAAACTAACCAGAGCAGGTATTCCTCTCGGCAATCAATCTGTATTGTTGGCAGGAGTCAACGATTGCGTCCATATTCAACGTGAACTTGTTCACGATTTGGTTCGCATTAGAGTCCGCCCATATTACCTCTATCAATGTGATCTCGTTGAAGGCGCTGGACATTTTCGTACGCCAGTTGCCAAAGGAATTGAAATATTGGAAGGATTACGCGGGCATACTTCCGGATTTGCAGTTCCGACCTATGTAATCGATGCGCCAGGCGGGGGCGGAAAGATTCCTCTGGCTCCAAATTACCAAATTAGCATGTCCGATCACAAAATCATTTTGCGTAATTTCGAAGGCTATATTACGACTTACGAAGAACCTCTCGATTATAAGCCTTGCAATCCTGAAGAATGTAAAACATGTGCCCATAAACGACCGGAACCTGGGCAGAGCGGAATCACTGGATTATTAGAAGGAGAAAGGATGTTCATCAAACCGGAAGGCTTTGATAACATCCACGACAGAAGCGGAATCCAGCATCGTCTAAAAAATGACACGGATAAATGGAAACCGCTTGGGATTGGTTCAGGAGAAGAATCCTGAAAGAAAGATCGGGGTCGATTATGCACTATCGTCGTCTGGGCCACTCAGGCCTGAAAGTCAGTGAAATTTCCCTGGGCGCCTGGGTCACCTTTGGCAGTCAAATTTCAGATGACACAGCCGAGCATTTAATCCAGACTGCTTACGAACAGGGAGTCAACTTTTTTGATAATGCGGATATCTATGCAAATGGTCGGGCAGAAGAGGTTATGGGAAATGCAATCCGTGATCTGCCCCGCGAAACTCTGGTGATTTCCAGTAAGGTTTTTTGGCCAACAATGCCTGGACCAAATGGGCGCGGACTTTCCCGGAAACACATCATGGAATCTATCCATGCTTCCCTTCGCCGTTTGGGAACGGATTACCTCGATCTTTATTATTGTCATCGTTTCGATCCCGATACACCTCTCGAAGAAGTAATCAGAGCAATGGATGATCTGATTCACCAGGGAAAAATTTTATATTGGGGGACTTCTGAGTGGAAAGCGCATCAGATCATTGCTGCATGGGGAACAGCACGCGAATTTCGCTTAACCCCGCCAACAATGGAACAACCCCAATATAACATGTTTCATCGCGAACCACTTGAGGCTGACTTGTTTCCGTTATGCAAAGAATATGGACTCGGACTGACAACCTGGAGTCCATTGCATTTCGGCATATTAACTGGAAAATACAACGATGGTATTCCGGCAAATAGCCGCGCATCCACGCAGGATATGGCCTGGATTCGCGATGAAATCACACCAGAACGCGTTGCAATTGTTCGCCGATTGAGTGAAATCGCCAGAGAGCTTGATATCACAACAGCCCAAATGGCAATTGCCTGGATTTTATGCCGGAAAGAAGTCAGTTCCGTAATCACTGGAGCTACTCGTTTGGAGCAACTTGAAGAAAATCTTAAGGCCGCTGAAGCCATTGAGAAACTGACGCCGGCTGTTTTAGATCAGATAGAGAAAATTTTATCAAGCGCTCCAGAGTAACAAAAAAATTGCATGGAGCAATTCAAGTATTTACTCCATGCAATTTATCAGAATTACAAACCCAAAAGGCGCCTTAATACAGTGAACTTTTAGTTTCAACTACGTAACATTGCACCCAAATCTTGTTCAAGTCGCCGAATAATACGTTGACGGATCTGAGCTGCCTCCTGATCAGTCAAAGTTCGATCAGGCGCCTGGTAAGTTAAGCTGTATGCCATACTCTTTTTACCAGAACCAATTTGTTCACTACGAAAAATATCAAATAGCCGAATATCTGTAAGCAATTTTCCACCCGCCTGCCGAATCGTCTGCTCTATCCTGGCTGCAGGTAAATTCTCGTCAACAATGATGGCTATATCTTCCAGTACCGGCGGAAAACTCGGGACCAGTTTCAGTTCAAATCGTTCAGGAATTTTCTGTAAAACCAAATCCAGATCAAACTCCGCAGCCAGAACAGGAGCTTCACCAAAATCATAGTTCTTTTTCACTAATGGATGAAGTTCACCAAAATATCCCAAAACGTTATCGTCTTTCTTAACCTGTGCACACTTTCCTGGATGATAAGACGGCATGACAACACTTTCATAGCAAACGTCCTGGATGTGTAATCCGTCCAATAACGCTTCCACAACACCTTTGATATCATAAAAATCTAGTAGCTGGTTATTCTTTATATCCCAGGAAGAAGCAGAGCGCTTCCCCGTCATAACAATTACCAGACGAGTCGGCTCAGCCGGCAATAAATCATTATCTTGAGGTAAATAAACTTGCCCAATCTCGAATAATGCCAGGCGCTCGTTTAAGCGAATATTTCTTTCAACCACCTCCAGAACCGATGCAAGCACACTGTGGCGCATAACACTACGTTCAGGTGAAATGGGGTTTTGCAATCGCACGTATGGAATCTGTGCTTGTGGCATATTCCCGGGATAAATTCGCGCCTCACGCTCCGGCATGGTTAGCCGGTAATTGATAACTTCCTGCAAACCAAGCGCCACACATAGATCTCTTGTTTTTTCCTCACCTTCCAACGATGGGTTTCGCCGTTGCGGCGGTAGAGTATCTGACAAGAGGGCCTCCGGAATTTTATCGTAGCCATAAATCCGAGCAACTTCTTCCAGAATATCTGCTTTACCCACCACGCCTTTACCAATATCCAGACGGTGATCTGGAGCCTGAACCAATATCTTTTCACCTTTTTGTTCACATATAAATTCCAATCGACTCAGGATATCGGTGATTTCACAAGCAGACAGGGTGATTCCCAATAAACGCTCTACATCTTTCGAAGAAATTTCCACAACAGATTTCTCGACCGGCAATGGGTAATTATCAACAAGACCTGGCTCAATTTTACCGCCGCCCCAGGCTTCCATACATTCCAAGCAACGCCGGACGCCCAATTCAGCCATAGCAGGATGAATACCACGCGCGAAGCGATAAGCCGCTTCAGATTGCATTTTTTGCGCCATAACCGTCTTTCGAATGTTAATGAAATTCCAGGTGGCTCCTTCAAGAAGAATATTTCGGGTTTTATCAGTAATTTCCGACTCTTCACCGCCCATAACTCCAGCTATTGAAAGAGCGCCAACCGTATCACAAACCAAGACTGTAAAAGGGTCAAGTGGCCGATCAACACCATCCAGTGTCATCAACCGCTCGCCAGGGTGAGCAGTCCGTGTGATAATTTTCGGCGTTTTTCCACTCGCTCTTTTAACCAGCACGTCATAGTCAAATGCATGCAAAGGCTGCCCAACTTCCAGCATAATGTAGTTAGTCGCATCAACGATGTTACTGATTGGACGCATACCTGCCAGACGCAACCGATATTGAATCTTGAACGGGCTGGGCATGATCTGAACGTCACGAATCATGCCCAATACAAATCGCGGATTTAATTCCGGATTTTGTATCTCAATCGAGATTTTATCCTGAAGGGTATTACGATCAAATGTCAGAGTCGATGCGGGCACATGCAACTTCTTACCAGTTGCAGCGGCAATTTCGCGCGCCACACCAACAATGCAAGCATTGCGAATCATATTGGGGAGAATGGATATCTCATAGACTGCATCGCCGATAACTTCCACCAATGGCGCACCAGTTGGCGCATCGTCGCCAAGAAACATAATCCCTTCGTGTTCTTCGGAGATGCCCAACTCTTTCTCCGAACATATCATGGAATATGATTCGACCCCACGAATTTTTGCGCGCTTCAATGTAGTTAAAACCCGCCCGGGCTGGTGGCCATCGTATATCCGGGCCCCTTCTCGGGCGTAAGCCACTTTTAACGGTTTTTCCAGACGACCCTGACCCTTATACGGGTATAGATTCGGCGCGCCGGTTAGAACTGTATGCACTTGCTGCCCGTCGTCCAAAGTACACAAGACAAGGCGATCTGCATTCGGGTGAGGCAGCACTTCCTGAACAGCGCCAACAACAATCTTATCAGGGTCCCAGGATAAACCTGTTATCTTAAATTCTTGTTTATCGCTAGCAGGCATCGGAAGGCCAATCACCTGGATCGAATCCACTTCCAACCCAATCAGAGTCAGACAATGCGCCAACTCATCCACCGATAAATCGATATCAACAAAATCTTTTAACCAAGAGAGAGGTACTTTCATCTCAAAAATCTCCAATTCCTAATTTAAATAGCACCAGATGATTAGAATTGTTCTAAGAACCGGATATCATTATTCCAGAAATAACGGATGTCATCAATACGATAGCGGAGCAGCGTCATTCGTTCGGTGCCCATGCCAAAAGCAAACCCGGTATATTCTTCAGGATCATATCCACCATTTTGCAAAACAACAGGATGCACCATACCGCAACCACAAATCTCCAACCACCCTGAACTTTTACATATTGAACATCCTTTTCCGCCGCAAACAAAACATTCCACATCCATTTCTGCGCTTGGCTCTGTGAAAGGAAAATAGGACGGTCTGAAACGCGTATGCACATCTTGGCCAAATAGTCGTCGGGCAAAACCAATCAAGGTGCCTTTTAAATTACTGAAGGTTACCCCTTTCCCAACCATTATTCCCTCGACCTGGTTAAATTGAATTTCAGAACGCGCTGAGATCTGTTCATAACGATAACACATCCCTGGCAAAATAACTCGAATCGGCTCAGGATAACGCTCCCGCATGACACGAATCTGTCCAGGTGAAGTATGTGTGCGTAAAAGTACACCTGGCGTTGTGGCATAGAATGTGTCCCACATATCACGCGCCGGGTGGTATGGAGGTATATTGAGTAACTCAAAATTATATTCGTCCGATTCAACATCTCTGGAACGATAGACCTGAAAACCCATCTCTCCAAAAATACGGTACACCTCCCGAAGGGTTTGATTTGCCAGGTGCACACGTCCTCTATAATTATGCCGCCCGGGCAAAGTAACATCCAAGTTCTCAGTCTGCAAAGAGCGTTCCAATGCTTCTTGTTTAAGCGATTCAGCCTTTTCATTAAACTCTGTCTCTAGCGCTTGCTTAACCAGGTTTGCCTGTTGGCCTACAACAGGTCTGATATCCTTGGAAAATTGCCCCAATTGAGTAAATACCGACATAATTGCTGAATTACGCCCTAAATGAGTAATCTTCCATTGCTGCAATTCGGCCTCATTTTTTATTGATTTCAGATCAAGTAAACCCTTTTCGCGTATCCGTACCAGTTTTTCAAGATGGTCTGATTGCTCTGACATGATCTTTCTCCTTATCAAAACTTTTAAAATTTAAGGCGCCCGCGATTTTTAAAATAAAAACCCCGTCCCTTCCAAGGGACGGGGGATAAATGCCCCGCGGTACCACCCTTGTTGATGTTGCCAGGCAACATCCGCTTCTGTACCAACAATCATCTCACAGTAGAAACCGCGATTCCGATGATTGGCCTCCCATATAACGTTAGGACTACGGCTCAAACTACTGACAAAACGCGTTCCCTTGAGCAGCTCGAGAGTGAACTTCAGTCTGGCCTAACCTGGCCGGGGTTTCAGTCTAAGCCCCGGCTTCCCTGGAGGTATAACCCGACCTACTTTTCTCTGTCATCGCTATTATCAAGCAGGTTAGATATATTATACGTTATTATCTGTTAAAATTGCGAACTGTCAAGAGATTTAATCGTACCAATTTCATGGGATTAATGTAATCGTAGGACCTGGCGTTGCCGTTTTCGTGGGCGTTTTGGTCGAGGTAGCCTTTGGCATCATCAAACGTGTTCTCGCTTGAGACGCCCAATCAGCAGGCACAACATCTTCAGGTAAGGCCAGCAAATTCTTCCAATCCTTAATAGCCAAATCGCTTTTACCCAACCCATCGAGAGATTGGGCTTCATAGTAATAATACGTCGCCAAATCAAGATCCGTTTTTGCTAATCCGCGACTACCGGCTATTTCCATATAAGCATTCCCATATTTTTCAGTGGCTAAATAAACACGGCCGAGGCCAACTTTTGCTTGAAAGGACTTGGAATTTAATTTAACCGCCATAGACAGATCATCCAACGCCAGAACATTTTCGCCAAGATCGAGATAGATCAAGCCTCGATATAAAAAAGGTTCATATTGAGTACGGTCTAATTTAATAGCTTTGCTAAATGCGTCAACCGCCGCAGCATTTTCCTTGTTTGCCATATAAGCCATCCCCAGAAGTATAAGCGCTTCTTTATCGTCTGCATTAAACATTGTATATATCTGGAGCGCCTCAACCGCCTCACCAATCCGGTCGCTAGCTTGATAAGCTTTCGCCAATAACATATATGTTGGTACAATCGTCTGATCAAGTTGGTTTGATTTTTGAGCGTTCGCAAGCGCCTCTGCAATATTCCCCATTGCCAAGTAAGCTTGTGCTCGATAAAGATACACCAACGGGGATTCTGGCAATTTACTCTCAGCTCGCTCAAGTTCAGACAAGGCGTTTTCTGGCTTGGATATCAATATGTAATAATTGGCCTTCTCAAGATATGCCTCACCCATTTCTGGGTCAAGTAATATCGCCTGTTTGAGATCTCTCTCAGCTTCAGGATAATAATTCTGTGCAATACGAACTCTCGCTCTTCCCAAAAAGGCAGGGGCAAACTTATCATTAATTTTGAGCGCCTGTTGATAAGCATCGATTGCTTGAGGATAAAACGCTTTATATCTGTAAGCCTCGCCAATGTAATATAAGGCATCAACTGCATCTTTGTTTTCTCTGAGAACTTGTTCCATGTATTCAATTGCATCGTCCCATTTTCCAGTCGTAAGAGCACGAATACCAGAACGGTAGGATTCACTTTTGGGATGTGGTGTATTTATATACAAAGGCGTTGGGGTATATTTGATACCCAGTAATATATCCAGAGGTGTTGGCGTAATCATATCAACAGGTGTGCCTGAACCAGATTGTATTTTATCGGTAAAAGAAGGGGTTGATGTCCTCGTTCTAAAAATCCTTTGAGTCGGCGAGGGTGAATTAAAAATCTTGAACGGTACTCCAGTGATCCCTGAAAAGACAAGCAGTAAGACGGCTATTGTTAAAACTGTCGCAAGAGCAAACTTTGGAATCGGATTAGACAAAGTTCCATTCGTAGTTGGAGGTGCAAGACCTTCAAGTTGAACTTCCCATTCCCTTTTTTGCACACCAATAACTTTACCTTGCATTTCGTCTGGTGATAATGCATCCATCATTATTAACCCACGCTTTGCAGCCACATTATCCGGATCGAGTCGTAAGACCATTTGCAAGCAATATATACGCTCTTTAGGCGTACTGACCGCTGCACTCATATAAAGCCAATATTTAGGCTCATCGTGGTTTATTTTCAATAATTGGGTAAACAAATCGCGCGCCCGCTCTTCTTGCCCGTCGCGTATGGCTTGTACAGCCTCTTTGAACATGCTATCTTCAGACATATTTTCAGTTTAGCATACCCTTGTTTCATCAGCAAGCTGTGCATGGATTAAAAATTTCTCATGCTGGTATAATCATCTCATGTTCCCACGAAATCTATTCAAATACGCTGTTTCATATTGCCTTATCAGTTATCTCATCCTGACATCTACCCTGGGAGCTTGTTCATCAACAGCTATCACACCTGTCGCCAATCAATCTCACCCACAAGAATTAACACGTTACTACACACCAACAGAATCGCAAACGCCTACAAACGCCCCTACCATCACACCCGCGCCCACAGCCACACCGACGCCCCTGATCCATGAAGTGAAAGCAAATGATGTAATGGGCAAGATAGCTCTTCTATATGGGGTCAGCATAGAAGCAATTATGACTGCTAACCCGAAAATCGATCCAGCCGCGATGAGCATTGGCGCTAAACTAATTATTCCAGCAGCGCAAAAGACACCTGACAGTTCCAACTTTACCCCAACGCCGCAACCCATCGCTATCTCCAATCCCGTTTGCTATCAGATGCCTGATAGCGGTGTACAGTGTTTTTTGCTCGCCATAAATAACGAATTAGATGCAATCGAAAATGCATCTGCCAGAATAACTCTGCTAAACTCAAAGGGAGAAGTTATCAAGGAACAAATCGCTACATCCCCCCTCAATTTTATACCAGCCGGCGAAGCTCTTCCATTAATCACTTATTTTTCACCCCCAATTCCAACCAATTTTAATGCGATAGGTGAATTAATTACTGCCTTTTTAGTGGAAAAAAATGATAAACGTTACCTGCCTGGTTCAACCGAAGATTTACAAATCGCAATTTCAGAAGATGGAACGCGCGCCCATCTCACCGGGAAAGTGTCATTCACCAGTGAGAACACAGAAATAAACAGTATATGGATTCTCGCAAGCGCATACAATAAAAAAGGGGAAATTATTGGCGTACGAAAATGGGAATCCGACACAGCTTTATCAGGGAAAGATAGTCGCCCTTTCGATATGATGGTTTACAGTTTGGGGCCTGCGATCGCGCAGGTCAAGGTTCTGGTTGAAGCCCACCCACAATAAACCTATGGATTGCCCCAGATAATATAACTTTCTTCAACACAAATTGGAGAGTTTCCCGGATCATTCAGGCACACTTTATAAATGATCATTGACCCGTTCTTTGCCTGCAACGGTGGAAGCTCAAAAGTAGTATATCCTTTTTGATCTGTGGGTGGATAGATATATGTGGTTAATGTGCCATCCGGCAAACGTACTGTCAAAGTGGGCTCAAAATTCGGAAGAGGATTGCTGGTATCCTCATCCCAAATTTGTACACTGATGACCTGTTTCTGGTTGGAATCAATTTTGGGATATTCTTCCCATACCTTCAAACGAAGAGTCTCTTTATGCGTTAAGTCAACCTCATTATTAGTTTGTATAATAACCGATTGATGCATTTCATAATATTCTTTACCTAAATGAGCAGGTTGAATCTGTTTATCGAGTGTTTCTCCTGGAAAGAAATCAAGACATATATTCTTAAAACATTGACGATATACCTGTTCATAAGGGTAAATTTCTGTAATTGGTGTACCTGAAATAACCAGCCCACCATGTTGATTGATAAAATCAACAAATATCCGGGGAACATTATGGCCCAGGTTACCATCAATTGGATAGAAAACCATTCGAGGGTCATCAATTTGTTGAACAAGTGAAGTGGCCCCGACTCCCAAAATTTCTGGAAGGGGTCGAAGTTGAAAATATTGTAAATTCTGAGGATCAGTAATTACTACTATATTTTCATACACCTGCTCCAGATACCCGTCTGCTGTTTTATGTGGACTACCTAGCGGCAGTCCAGTTAATGCCTGGCCCAGTCCTTCTGTAATCGGTGCAAATGGTTGTGGATAAGAAGGAGCGTTTGAAATAATTCCATTTTCATCTCTCATGTGTCGGCAATACTGATCACATTTCCATGCTCCGTACTCCAGTAAACCGACCTGGTTACCCCGATTGCCATCTTGCTGATAAAAACCCAGGTTTGTAAAATATTGCTCAAATCTTTCATGTTTAGGATTATAACGTATCTGGGTAAGCGGTCGTCCAACGAAACGAGCCCCTCCCAAAGAATCATAAAGCGCCACAAAATCCGGGTAAATAATATATCCATCAACGACCCGATTGCCCGGTAAACTTGAATTCGTGATAGGTGGATCGCTGATTCCCATCTCACTTCCTAAAGGGGCTAATGCAAATTGTTGATTAGAACTGCGCGAGGCATCATATTCCATTAAGCAGTTCTCTGTGTATTGATATTTAATATTCTCATTTTCAAACATTGAGCTTATAGCAACCCCTAACACCTCTTCTCCCCCCAAGTGTGCATAAAACTCACGAAAAACTGGATTTACTTCATAAGTTCCGTCAGGTAATTTGGGTTGCCCATTAATTACGGGTTTTGATGAACAAGCAGAAATAATACCTGCGATTATCACCCACAACACAATGAGAAATAACCGACTAAATCTGCTTGACCACATATAATACCCTGGTTTTATCCTCGATGAAATCGTTCAAACAAATTGATAACAATAAGCATCGTCGTTATTTCCAGACTCAGCTTCCATGCCAAAACTATATAATTCCTTTAAACAAAATACCAGCATATATAGATAATTTAAATTGTACTACCCCCACGGATAGGGGTTTCTTCTCATCATCTATTATCATTATAACCATTTTTGAGTCAAGGTCAATGGGGCAATACAAAAAAAATTAATCCCGGTTCAAATTTTTAGTAGTCCGCCAGAAATGGACATAAACGAATAGCCTTCGCAGATACCAATAAGTGATCCAGTATTGTTGTCAACAATAATCCGCCCTGACCAATTCTATTACCCTTTGGTAACCACACGATTCAGTAATTACTTTCCGAAATAATCAAAACAGCAACCAGTTCTTCAATCCCTCTTATATAAATAAATTGCTGGTAATATTCAAGTGTTAACAGGATACTCGTGTAACAATAAAATGGGCAGGTAAATCTGCCTGCCCATAGCTTCTCTCAAAAATCTATTTACGACCATCGTCCCAGCAGTTTTATGGCGCCGTTTCAGATTGCTGGGTTACTGTCGTTTCACTATTGGGTAATGGAAACACGAATGGTGAATTGCTGGGCAGAAGCATTGTCTCAATCGATGGAGATAACTTCGTAATATATTGATAGGTTAACAAATCAGGATGATCTTTGAGCGCATCAGCCAGCATTAGTAAAGCCTTCGCCTCTGCTTCTGCCTGAACCAGGCGAGCCTTGGCTTCACCTTCTGCTTTGATAACGGCGGCATCCGCAGCGCCCTGAGCTGTCTGACGGGCCTGTTCAGCCTCCTGCTTCTTTGATTCAACAACAAACCTGGCTTGCTGCGCCTGCTGCTCAGCAATTTGTTTTTGCTCTACTGAAGCAGCATATTCCGCCGAGAACGTAATATTCCGCAATACAAAATCCACCAGAATTAAGCCATTATCCTGTAATTTTTTAGCCATGGTTTCCTGGATAGACTGAGTGAGATCAAACCGTTTCGTGCTGACAACCTCTTCCACCTGATATTGCGAGACAGCATCGCGAATGACGCCGCGCGCCTGAGCACGCACCAGATCATTTCCATATCGATTTTGCCAATCAATATGCACCTTGACGACTTGATTAGGATCAATTGAATAAATAATAGAGGCATCCACATATATCTCCTGCCCATCGGCCGTCCGAGCTGCAATCGAATCGTCCCCTTCTATCTGCCCTTCTACAGGCGCTATCGACATGGTATAAGTCTGCTTTGAAATCGGGTAAACAATAACAGATTCAGCAAACGGTATCACCCAGCGCAAACCAGGGTCAAGAGCCTGTGGGCGATAACCACCTGGTGCAACCGCCGATATCACCACACCGCGTTCTTCAGGTTGGATAAACACCATACCTGCACTGGCAGTTGTCAATACAATAGCAACAACCACCATAATGATCACTGTGGTTGTCGCATTTTTAATCGGTTGATTACGCGATGCCCGAATAACGGCCAATGCAACCAAAACGATTGCAACCAACCACGACAACATGGCAATACCCTTAAATAAACTGGCAATATTCATTGGAGTCCTCCTTTATCATATTCAGTACGCACTGATTCACTTAAATTATGGGGATACTCTTTATGCATAAAAATATTAAAGCTCAAGCCAAATCGTCATTGGGCCATCGTTAGCGATATCAACCAGCATTTCAGCGCCAAACTCTCCCGTTTGAGTTGGTACACCCTGCTCAATGAGTGAATGGACAAATCGGTCAACCAATAACCGCGCGGCGTCAGGCGGGGCGGCATCTGTAAACGAAGGGCGGCGACCCTTACGGGTATCAGCATAGAGGGTAAATTGCGACACAACAATAGCCTCACCACCAACATCCAAAATCGAGCGATTTGTTTTACCATCTTCGTCTTCAAAAATCCGCAAGAAAGCTACTTTTTCTGCCAATGGTTGAACTTGTACCTCGGTATCACCTACACCAATACCTAACAGAATGACCAGACCTTTAGATATTTCAGCGATTATGCGTCCATCAACTGTGACACGCCCATGTTTAACCCGCTGTAAAAGTGCACGCATAAGAAACTCTATGGCAATCCGATGGCAGCTTTCACTTCTGAAATTGTCTGCGCGGCAATCTCGCGCGCTCGCGCTGCACCATCATCAAGGATTTCCCATACATGATCCGGATCTTTATCAAATTCTGCGCGGCGCGAGCGGAAAGATTCCAGGTTGGCGTTTAAATTTTTAGCATATAGCTTCTTACAATCCACACAACCGATCCCAGCTTGGCGACATTCGATATTAATCATCTTTACTTCTTCAGCAGAAGAGAAAATTTTATGCATCGAAAAAACATTACATATATCCGGATTACCTGGATCAGTACGGCGCTGCCGCTGTGGATCAGTCACCATAGTGAGAACCCGTTTAGTTGTTTCTTCAGGAGTGGCGGCAATTTCAATATGGTTATCCAGGCTCTTGCTCATCTTTTGCGCACCATCAATTCCAAGCACCTTTGGCACTTCGGTCACTTTAATCTGCGGTTCTACCAGGACATTCGTATTATAACGATAGTTAAACGAGCGCACCGTTTCGCGGGCAAACTCAAGATGTGGCGCCTGATCCAGTCCCACCGGAACCAAATCTGCTTTATATAATGCAATATCTGCCGTCATCAACACCGGATAACCCACAAGTCCGTAATTAACATTATGCGGTTGATACCGGACTTTTTCTTTGAATGTGGGTAAATCTGTTAACTTACCCAAAGGCGTAACCATTGACAGATAAGTGTGTAATTCCATGACTTGTGGAACATGGGATTGGACAAAAACAATCGCATCATCAGGACGGATACCAGCCGCCAACCAATCCAATGCCATTTCATACGTATTATCACGTAATTCCCGGGTTGTTTCCATCGTTGTTAATGCATGAACATCAACAATCGAATAGACACATTCATAATCATCCTGCAACGCAACATAATTCTTAATCGCACCCAGGTAATTACCCAGATGCTGACGCCCTGTGGGGCGCGCCCCAGAAAAAACGCGACCTTTCTTTGACATTATTTTCTTCCTTCCTCTAAATATTTTCTAAACAATCCCATTACTTCACCAGGATCAGCATGCCGACCCGTTTTAAGTTTAGAATAGATCAATTTTTCGTCCACGACAACCTCGTAACGTCCGCCATCAGAGGGAATCAAGGTTAACGATTCAATAATCGATTCATGGTTTTTCAGCAGTTCCACCGCCAAACTGACGGCTTTATCTGTGTAATGTCAGACAGCACAATAAGTAATAGAAATTTTATGCATGGATTATCACCTCATCTCAGAAAATCTCGGATTCAAATTATGAAACCAATTCCGATTTATCATAAAAATTATAACATCTAATTATTGCGCCCTAAGATTTGCCACCCAGACTGGATCAACTTGAATCAACCGCTTCTTGCCAAGATTCTCGCGAACGATCCACCGAATATCACGATCTGTATTTGTTGCCCATTTTTCCAGCATGGGCTTTCCTTCTTCTGGCAGCGCGGCAACAGCCACACTCCAACAATAACCGAGAGCCACTTTCAATACCCTGAAATCTTCGCGCTTCCGATCTTCGATTTGGAGAAGCGATCTCGTTGCATCATCCAATAGTTGAAGCACTTCAAAAGCGTACTCGGATTTTTTCAATAGCGCGGGGTGACATAATGCCGCAAGAGCCGCTCTTTTAACCATCAGAGAATCCTGACACCAACACTTCATTTCATCTAGGAGAACGCACATATCTTGATGCCCCCAGCGCTCCAACGCCATAACCACGCCCTCACGGACTCGCCATCGAGAATCTGAAGCATAATTTCGGAGGATGCTCAAAACCTCGTATTGTCCCTCACACAACATTTTACCCAGACCCACAACGCCGCAGACGGTTAGAAATAATTCGGGGGAATTTACCGGCGCCCGTATAACATCATCTGAAGCCAAATAGTGTAAAAACAATTCACTATTTCCCTCTTCGACCACCGCCTGCAGTAGCTCCAGATTCGCTCGCGGACCAGGCAGACCAGATTCTTGCAATAAATAGGCATCCCAATCAGTCAATTCAGTTAATTTCTCACGATATTGGGTTATTTTTTTCGTCATTTTTTGACCCTATTAATATCTTCCACAGGCAGCCAATCATCCATATTACTAAAACCACTTTTATCAATTGGAAATGGGACGACTTTTACAACATCCCTGACTTCAATCAAGACCAAATACCGTTTCCCGGCCCAGCGTGCTATTTGTTGTGATGTTAATTGCAATTTATTCTGGTTCATCTCAATCAGTTTTTTTGATTCTTCTTCTGATAATTTCCCTGAATTCAAAACATTTGCAACAACTCCCCGCCCGCATATAAAACCACTGGCATCGTTTTCAATGAAATATAGAGTATCACCAGAATTAACCCTCTCATAAGGGATCTTGCGGCCTGTTGCACCGCGTATGATCATCTTCTTGGAGCTATCTAACAACCCGGCAAATTCTTTCGCCTTTGAATCTAAATACACAACATGATCCATTTTATTTCCTCTATGGTCACAATTTATTTTAGAGACCGCGCAAACCGAGCACCAAAAGCGACCCCCATATCCAAATCTTCTTTTGTGGGTCGTCCGTTAAATACGAGAATATCAAACAATGTCCATCCAAGCGCTTCCACTTTCTGGGCAAATTGTTCCTTTGCGCCTATTCCCCAGCCATAACTGCCAAAGAAAGCGGCTTGTTTAGGCCCTACCTTTTTCTCTCCAGCCATATCCAAGATATTCTTAATCAATGGGAATAATCCCCCCTCATAAGTCGGGGCGCCAATCATTACTCCCTGCTGGGTCAATAAAGAGGGCAAAATATAGCTGACATTGATTCGCCCCGCATCAAACAAATTAATATGCAGACCCTCTCCGGCAAGACCCTGCGCGACCGCTTCCATCATTTTTTCCGTATTACGATACATGGAAGCATAAATCAAGGTCACACCTTTTTCGGCTGGATCAGACGCATAGGATATCCATTGTTTATACCAGGTGATTACATCTTGAAGATTTTTTTGCCAGACAGGGCCATGAGATGGCGCAATAATAGAAATTGGTACATCGGCTAACTTAGATACAGCTTTTGATGCAGTTTTATTAAATTGAGCTACGATATTGGCATAATAACGCAAAGCGTTATTTTTCAGGCTTGACTTATCAATTAAATCATAGTCATCTTCAAAAATTTTACCGTTCAACGCCCCATAACTGCCAAACGCATCACACGAAAAAAGGATTTTTTCATTCGGTTCATAAGTCATCATCGTTTCTGGCCAATGCACAAACGGTGTTGAAACGAACTGCAAAGTGTGCTTGCCCAATGAGATCGTTTCCATATCGCCAACAACCTGAATATTTTCGGTGATCTCATAATAAGCAGAAAGCATTTTTTTCGTTTTCTCGGTACCAATAATCGTTGCCTGAGGCGCAAGTTGGCGTAATACACGAACAGCGCCAGTATGATCCGGTTCCATGTGATTGATAATGATATAATCTAATTTTGATAACTCGATAAACTGACTAATTTGCGCAATAAAATCATCAATGTAACTGGCTTTCACCAGATCAACTATGGCATTCTTGTGATCTTTGACCAAATAACTGTTATAAGAGATCCCCACATCTTGGATAGGCCATATTCCTTCAAACAAATCAGTCAGGCGATCATTTACCCCAACCCAATAAATATCCGGTTTGATCATAACTGGTAACATACCTCACCCTCTCCTCTCACTTGATTTATTGACAAATTATATCCTACATAAACCACCGATGGTTAACAACCAGTATATCGACAAAATCCTCTATTGAATGCTTGAGATAACCCTTATCATCGATACGCGATTAATAAAGAAGGTCATAATATACTGCATCTCGTTCTAAAAAAATCGTTTCGGTCCCTCCCTAGTTCCATTAATGTTTTTGCCGCGATTTACTTTACGTAGTAATCTGCCCGTGTTATAATTTGTTCCCACGCTGATTATAGCGAATATCCCTTCCCATAAAGGAAGTTGTGAGAAATTATTACAGGCAAGGATGAAAGACGATGAGTGAATTAATTAAAGCCGTTGAAGTACCTGCGAATCCAAATATTCCACCCCTACGACCTGGAGATGCGGTCAGTGTCCATGTACGGATTAAAGAGGGCAACCGCGAGCGTATTCAAGAGTTCAAAGGAACGATCCTTTTCGTTCGAGGCCGGGCAAATAATGCGAGTTTTACAGTTCGAAGACTCGCCAGCAATGGAATTGGTGTCGAACGAACCTTTTTAACCCACTCCCCGCGCATTGAGAAGGTAGTTGTGGAGCGCCATAATCATGTCCGCCGAGCCCGCTTATTCTTCTTACGTGGACGCACGGGTAAAAGCGCCCGCCTCAAGCAAAAATTTACTGCCTGATCCTGGCTATTCATGACGAAATTGCAGGGCGTTATCTGATCGTCGGATACGCCCTTTTTGTGTTTTTAGCCAGTTAAACAATGCCTTATGAAATCACCACTGATCGGTGTTACCACAAAACGTTCACCCGACCCTGACGTAAAAGAGTTGGTTACTGTTATCTCAGAAGCATACGTTCAGGCATTGATCGACGCCGGCGCAACTCCGGTGTTAATCCCATTGGAAATACCAAATTCCCAATTATTGGATTTGGAAAATCGCCTGGATGGAATATTATTTACAGGCGGCGGCGATATTGATCCACGACATTACAGCGGCGCGCCTCATCCCAGAGTTGGTGATATTGACGAAGATCGAGATCGAATTGAAATACAACTGGTACTTAATGCTGCACAAACAAAATTGCCCTTTCTGGCAATCTGCCGAGGGATTCAGGTTGTCAATGTTGCTCTCGGCGGCAACCTGTACAGTGATATCGCTGACCAAAAACCAAAAGCAATTCGTCATGATTACTACCCTGACTGGCCAAGAAATCACCTTGCCCATTCAGTTGAAATCAAGCCCAATAGCCATTTAGCTAAGATCTTTGGGGCTGCGAATATCCAGGTCAACAGTTTACACCATCAAGGGATCAATCAAATTGCGCCGCCACTTACCCCCACTGCTTATGCTCCCGACGGTTTAGTTGAAGGCGTTGAATTGGATGATCATCCCTTTGGGATTGGCGTTCAATGGCATCCGGAATGGCTACTGAATATCGAAACCATGCGAGCATTATTCAAGCAATTTACCCGGTCAGCATGCGAATACCTGACAAAACGACAATTGAACAGGTGAAAGATGAGAGAAATCATCGATGCGCAATCACCTGTGGGAATCTTTGACTCCGGAGTCGGTGGACTTTCAGTTCTAAAACACATTCGTCAACAACTTCCCTACGAATCGATTATTTATCTGGCCGACCAGGGACACGTACCATACGGACCACGGTCGTTGGAAGAAGTTCGGAATTTCTCAGAGAATATAACCCGCTTCTTGCTGGCGCATAAAGCAAAGATTATCGTCGTAGCTTGCAATGCCGCCTCGGCGGCTGCCTTAAAATATTTGCGTCAAACTTTCCCCGCCACATCCTTCGTCGGCATGGAACCTGCTGTTAAGCCAGCGGCAGAACAAACAATTAGCGGCACTGTCGGGGTATTAGCCACCCCTGCTACATTCCAGGGAGCATTATATGCTTCTGTGGTAGAACGGTTTGCAAATGGCGTTAATATTCTGCAAAATACATGCCCAGGATTGGTGGCGCAAATTGAAAGCGGGCTTCTTGATTCAGCAGAAACCCGCCACATTCTTGAAACCGCTTTATCACCCATGTTGAAAAAGGGCATCGATACTGTCGTTTTAGGTTGCACTCATTATCCATTCGTAATACCGCAAATCCAGAGTATTGTTGGCCCACACGTTCGTGTGATTGATCCCGCGCCTGCGGTTGCCCGCCAAATCAAACGGCTGCTAGAGGCGCAACATTTATTAAATCTTGGCCCCGACACCGGACACCTCAACTTTTTTACAACCGGTGATGCACAGGCATTTACAAATCTTCTTCCGAAACTTCTTGGTGAAGATGGTAAAGTAACCCCCTTAAAATGGATAGACGAAAAATTATCGATAGACCAGCAGATTAATCAGCAGGAATAACATTCAAATCTTTCGCAGATACTTTTACACCATTAAAATTTCCAAAAGTCAGGTCGTTGAATTCTAACTTCAGGTTATCCCTTACTTGTTGGAACAACGCCATATAACTCACTGTAATCCGCGTCTCCCATTTTAGTTGTAATTCCTCAGTAACCGACTTTATACTTTCTGCATCTGGGCCCTCGATTTCCACAAACCAACCGTATGGCATTTCATCAATAACAATCAGTACGTTGTCAAGAGAATAAGTCTCGCGGTATTTCTCATAACGGATATAAGCTTCATACCCAAGAGCCTCAAAGAAAGCTCGCGCAGAATCAAAGTCGCTGACTTCAAATTCAATTTCCTGACGGGCGCTGACATCCACTCGATCTTGCGCCGGGCCCTTGTAAGTAAGATGCGAGGCATTATCTTTTCGTAAACGAAGTACCCGAAAATTTTTAGTTAATTCGCGCGTGGGAAGATCAAAGCGCAAGTTTAACTCGAATACTCTAGGAGAAACCAGATCACCTTTCAATTTTTTGATCTTTTCCAACAACCTATCGGGATGGGAAAGATAAAACTTCACTTCCAATTCCTGATCAGTCTTCACGATATTTCCTCTTGTTTTGGTTTTTCTTGACAAAAATACTTTTTTCCAGTTGGATGAAGTAACACCCAGGCCACATAAGCTATCACGATTATTGAAAGCATAATATAAAGTGGATAACGTCGTGGATTAGATAACTCTGCAATAAAAAGGCGATCAATCCAGACATAAATGGTATCCAGAATGGTAATACATAACGTTCCCCACCACGACCATCGCCAGCCAAACCATACCCCCAATGCCAAAATTAGGCCGAGCAACGCCTGAATAATACCACTGATTACCAGATATAATGGGTCCCCGCCAAGCAAAGTGTGAGTTAGCAGTTCCCATAATTCTATTGCCTGCCATGTCTGTAAAAAACCCCCAACAGCCCAAATAAGCAATCCTATTGCCAGAATAGTTAAAGTAAATGGGCGTTTAATTTGCATAGGTAGAATCATCCATTGAATAAAATATAGCCTGGATCGCAAAATGTTTATGGCGACTTCAGCGTAACTTCATACAGATAATATAATGTCTTTCGTGTGCGGCCATTCTGCACAATAAGATGACCGCCAGGATAATCAGACTCGACACCAGCCAGATCATTTTCTAAACCAGGTAAAAAGACAAAGATTAAATGATCACCAGTTGGAACCGGGTTTTGAGGATCACCCCAAGGATAAAGCATATCATGGCCCTTTATATGCGGCGCCAGATAAGGCAAACTGGCTATTGAGGCATATCCCATCCGCGGAACGCCAAAGAAGTAAACCTGCCAGTCGTTTGATCGAGTTTGTAAATAATCTGCAAGTCGCTGTGCAACAAACGTATTATCACCACCAAAATCGCTATGCGGAATATATTCTTTAAAGTAGAACCAAAGATCATCCGCACATATTGCAAGGCTCACAACAACCAGTAACAGGTTGAACCACTTCCGCCAGCGTTCCCAAACCCGTGTTAATAAAGAAAAAAAACTATCCAATGAATACCCAACGATCAAAGCACAGAGCGGGGCCGCAGCGATATATCTCTGCGCTGCCGGCGTACTTTCACTCAAACCACCTGTAACCATAAACGCAAACAACCAGCAAAACAACATCTGCGTCTGACTTTCTCGCACGTTTAACAATAAAAATGCAATACCTAAAAGGAAAGCAACGCCCGGTAAAACACGTAAAATTGGCGTCCCCGGCGTGTACCATACTTGTAACGGCAGATTCGTAAACGCCAGGAACCCCAAACCGATCTGGCGTAACACAATTACCCAGGCAGGCAAACCAGTACTGGAGGCTTCGTTCTTCATCCAAGCCCCAAATATCGATACGCGCTGCATCGGCGCCATAAATTCTGTCGGCCGCATCACATATAGCCAGGCTAAAGGCAAAACGACAATAAGTGTAACCAGACCCATCAGAATTAAATAGGGGAAAATCCGTTTAAAATGCTTGAAGTCGATAATGCCTGCAATTAATAAAAACAATGGAATAATCGCGAAAAGCATCCGACTGCTGGTGTAAAAGTATTGAGAAAAACCCAATCCCAAACCCGCTAAAACGAAAGATGACCGATTGGTATATTTCCAACCATGCCAAAAAGCTCCTAATACAATGATATAAAACAGCCCATCCCAAATGTTATTTAATCCGATCCGACTGAAGTTGATATGATAATGTAAGCAGGCCAAAATAGCCGCTGCCAGAAGGCCAATTTTATAACCATACATTGCCCTGCCAACGTAAAATAATGCTAACACGGTCAAAGCCCCCACCAGAGCAGAAGGAATACGTAAAGCGGCTGTCGTTTGACCCAACATGGAAATAAAAATGGATTGAATAAAGAAATAGAAAGTTGGAAAAGAAAACCAACCTACTGTAAAAATATTGTCAACTTCACCGTGAGCAAAACGCGCTGAATATAACCCTGAAGAAGCTTCATCTCCTGATAATACGTCTGGAATTTGAGCTGTCGATGTAACTCTGACGAGAATTGCTATGAGAAAAATTACAATAACTGGTATAGCGTCTCGCCAATTTGGATGGAATCGCGCATACTCTTTTCCTCGCCCACCTGAGACAACCAAAACAATAGCAATACCCCAGCTGATTAAAGCGATTGGCCGGTCGATCATTTTTTCTTCGAAACCCGAAGCAATTGTCGCGACAATAACGAACGGAATACTCATAAAAAGAAGGAACAACTGAGCGACAGACACACCAAGCCAGCCACACAGTTTCGAGGCAATACCTGAAAGCCACCTGGGTAATCGGCCGCTCTCAATAACGGAAGCACCTAAGATGAATACTGAAACACCCAGGGCAGAAAGGCCCAGAGATATCCAATAATAATTCCGAAGATAAAATGGCAGTTGAAAACTCAATATATGGGATAAAAGCAATAACCCTGCGCCAAGCAACACCAGTTCTACCCCAAATTTTATATCTATCCTATGTAAGTGTCTCAGATCAACATCAGTGGTTTTCATCGCAGTTGAACTACCCCCTGATAAATTAGCTAGTAAAACAGAATCATCTTGCAATTCTTCTATAAAGTAAACATCATCCTCGTCACTCATACTGAGATTATAGCATAGCAGCTTGACATCCCCTAAATCTACGATATACTGACCTTTGAACGAAATCTTTAAAACCTTTGCGAATTGATCAGGTGTAGTATGTCAGACCAAATTTCACCAGAAACTTTTGATCACTTAGTTGACCTGGCCGCCCTTGAATTAGACCCAAAAGAATCCGAATATCTGCGCCAGCAACTCAACAACCAGCTAAAATCCATTCATGAATTAGAAGCCGTTCCATTAGACGAAAATATTACAATCACATCACACGGCATCCCTTACACAAGAGATATCAGCCCTGATTTGCGCTCTGACGAGTGGATTCCATATTCTGACCCGGGAGAGATATTAAGACAAACTCCCCAAACAGATAATGGGTATATAGTAGTTCCGGATATTCCACATACCGATTTAAAGTGATCAGATATTAGGTATACAATACACCTCTCCTGGACAAATGCTATGGAACTTTGCGATTATTCTGTTCATCAATTAACTACCATGCTCCACCAACATCAGGTTTCTGCAGTGGAAATTTTAGAGTCCACGCTGGAACGTATTCAATCCGTAGATGGACGCCATGGCAGCCTGGATATCCGGGAAGAAATTCCTGAAGATGCTCAAAAAGTACATGCATTTATCACCCAAACTACTGAGCAGGCATATGCCCAAGCGAAAATTATCGATCAAAAATTTGCAAAAGGTGAAGACCCCGGTTTACTGGCTGGAATTCCATTCACGGTTAAAGATATTTTCTGTGTTAAAGGAACGCCATCCACTGCAGCCTCTCGCATTCTGGCAAATTTCATCGCGCCATATACGGCTACCCCGGTTATAAGAATGGAAGCAGCCGGGGGAGTCATGCTTGGGAAAGTTAACCTAGATGAATTCACCTACGGGTCATCCAGTGAATCCTCTGCCTTTCGCCCTGTACCACGCAACCCGTGGAATACCAGCCGGGTACCGGGTGGCTCATCAGGCAGCAGTACAGCCGCGGTTGCTGCTGGTGAAGGTGCGCTTTCACTGGGAACTGATACAGCCGGCTCAATCCGCCAGCCAGCCGCATTTTGTGGTGTTGTCGGTGTGAAACCAACCTATGGACGTGTTTCCCGTTTTGGATTAATTGCATTTGCCTCCTCCTTAGATTGTCCTGGCCCCGTTGCACGAAACATCACCGATGCTGCCCTGATGCTTAAAGTGATTGCAGGAGCTGACCCCCACGATAGTACTGCGGTTACTGTACCAGTCCCTGATTACCTTGCTGAGCTGGAAAAAGGCGTAAAAGGGATGCGCATTGGCCTTTCTCCAGATTACTTCTTAATCAATTACTTCGACCTTGAAAGCGGCGAGTTCCAGCGCCAACCGATTACCCCAGAAATTGAGGCCGCTGTTCGCCGGGCCGCACAACTCTATAAAGACATGGGCGCAGAAATCATTGAAGATGTCCCCATGCCAAACACCCGTTATGGCATACCGGCTTACTTTGTAATCTCACGGGTCGAAGCCGCCTCGAACTTGCACCGCTTCGATGGGGTTAAGTACGGCTACCGAACGTCCGATAAAGTTGCTGATCTGCGCGAAATGTACCGCAAATCACGTGCCCAGGGGTTCGGCCTCCAACCCAAATTGCGTATTCTGATGGGTATGTATGTCAGCGCCGCACAATATAGCGAGCAATATTACAACCGGGCGCTAAAAATCCGCACAATGATCCGGCAAGATTTTGATCATGTTTTTGATCCCGACGGTCCATACCGCTTAAACGCCTTACTCACCCCTACTACACCCACAACCGCTTTCCCGATTGGGGCCGTTTACGGCGACTCGGTTCTGATGCAGTATGCCGATCAACTCACTGTTCCTGCAAATCACGCTGGCGTGCCAGGTTTATCAATGCCTGGCGGATTAGACCGCGAAGGATTACCAATCGGTATCCAGCTCCTCGGCCCTGATTTTTCAGAAGCAACGCTCTTACGAATTGGACGCGCCTACGAAGTCGCCACACAGACAGATACGTGGCGAAACGCTATACCTGAAGCATTAGTATAAACAATATGGGACGCATTAAAACCAGCTCATCTTTTGACCCAACAGTTGATCTAGTTCTGCACGAGGGAGATGCATTAGATTTATTAAAACAAATTCCAAACGAATTTGTGAGTTTAATTGTGACTTCTCCCCCCTATAACATCGGAAAGCCATACGAAACTCGTATGGACTTAGATTTATATTTGCAACAACAGGGATTAATCATCAAAGAATGCGTCAGAACTTTGCGTAACGATGGAAGTATTTGCTGGCAAGTGGGAAATTTTGTTACTGATGGAGAAATCATTCCCCTCGATATACTGTTATATCCAATATTCTCTTCGCTAGGATTACATTTACGGAATCGTATTATCTGGCATTTTGGTCATGGCCTTCACACATCCAAGAGATTTTCTGGCAGGTATGAAGTTATTATATGGTTCACGAAATCCGACAATTACACTTTCAATCTGAACGACGTAAGGGTACCTCAAAAATACCCACAAAAAAAATATTTTAAGGGACCTAAAAAGGGAATGCTTTCCGGAAATCCGCTTGGGAAGAATCCCACTGATATATGGGATATCCCTAATGTTAAAGCGAATCATGTTGAAAAGACACCCCATCCCTGCCAATTTCCTGTGGAATTAGTTGAAAGGTTAGTGCTGGCATTAACTAACACAAGTGAATGGGTATTAGACCCTTTTATGGGAGTTGGCACCTCGGCAATAGCAGCATTAATTCATGATCGAAAAGCTATCGGGGCTGAAATAATGCCAGAATATATAAAGATTGCGAAAGAGCGAATTCAACTGGCCGAAGAAGGCAAACTGCGCATACGCCCTATGGATCGCCCGGTATATGATCCTAATGGAAATGATATATACATACCGCCAAGAACGATTGAACTCGGACAACCCAAACAAGGGATGTTGCTTGAATCTTTAGAAGATTATAACGGGGATAGCAATCAATGAAAATTGTATATGAATATTCTCATCTCGGCGGTTCAGAAATTTTACAGGTCAAATATCCAAAGATTAACCAAGAAATTTATGATGTAATTGCGTCGGTGCAAGCCAATAAGATTAAAGAGAGTCAAGAAAAGACAAAAATGGGACGGATGCTCTTTTCTCCCGTTGATATGAACAATCAATTTTTAAAAGCTTTTTCTGATCGTAATTATCATGAATTAAAGGACATCTATACGATAACTATCCCTAATAGTGATATTGCTATTCAGGGCGCTTTCAAACAAATTGACTTTGTCAAAGAAAAAGCTTTGATCGAAGTGCAATTTGGTAAGTATGCTTTCATGTTCTATGATATGGCTAAATTTCAATACTTTTTCAATGAAAATAAAGCGGATATTGGAGTTGAAATTGTCCCCTGCCATAATCTTCAACGTCAGATGTCTTCCGGCGTTTCTTATGGTGAACAATTAATTTATGATATAGAAAGATTAAAACGCCATTTTCCAGCAGTACCAATTAAAGTGATACTAATTGATACAAATTGAATTGCAAATAAACTGTTATTAAATCGAGGTTAGTAGGAGTAATCGCATGCCCGATTATGAAGCCATCATTGGCCTTGAAACTCATATTCAACTCAATACGAACACAAAGATTTTTTGCTCATGTAAAGCCGATTCGTGGAACGACCCTCCCAACACGAATATCTGCCCGGTATGCACCGGCTTGCCAGGGGTATTACCGGTTCTCAACAAACATGTAGTCGAAAAAGCCATCTTGCTCGCCGAAGCAATGCACGGCGAAATTCGCCCGCTTTCTTTTTTCGATCGAAAGAATTACTTTTATCCTGACCTTCCCAAGGGTTATCAAATTTCTCAATACGATAAATCCCTGTCAAGCGGCGGTTACATCGATTTACCCATGCCCCAGGGATATATTCGGCATGTCAATATCTCAAAACTGCATATCGAAGAAGATGCAGGCAAGACAAAGAATGAAAAGGGACGCCGCTTAATCGATTTCAACCGCTGCGGTGTCCCGCTGATCGAAATGGTCACCGCACCCGACTTACGCTCTGCGGATGAAGCAGCCCAATATTTAATCCGTTTACGCCAGTTGCTACGCTGGCTGGGTATCTCTGAAGCTGATATGGAAAAAGGCCATTTACGTTGCGACGCAAATGTATCCATACGCCCCAAAGGAGCCAACTATCTCAACCCCAAGACAGAAATCAAAAATGTGAACTCAATTGAAGCAGTAAAAGACGCGATCGAGAAAGAAATCGAACGACAGATCCGCGAAGTTGACGCCGGAAATCGCATCGAAGCCTGGACACTGGAGTGGGATGAAGATGCAGGAGTCCTCCGAAAAATGCGTTCAAAAGAGACCGAAGCCGATTACCGCTACTTTCGCGAGCCCGATCTGTTACCTGTTCGCCTGGATGACGAGTGGCGAAAAGCAATATTGGCGGACTTTCCTGAACTTCCGCTGGAGCGGCGAATCCGCTTTGTTCAAGAATACAATCTACCCGAATATGACGCGGATATTCTGACCAACGAACGCAGTCTGTCCGATTACTTCGAAGCCACTGTAAAAATATATAATGGCGACCCTAAGCGAGTATCGAACTGGATAATGAATGATGTTGTGCGGATGATTAATGAGCGTGGATTAACCGCTTCGCAACTGCATTTAACTCCGGCGCATCTGGCAACAATTCTCAAGCTGGTTGATGCTGGAACAATCAATAACAATACGGGTAAATCTCTGCTTCAAAAGGTAGAAGATAGTGGACAAGATCCAAGCGCCATTGTTGAGTGCGAAGGATTGGCGCAAATCAGTGATGACAGCGCTATCCGCAATATCTGTTCTGAGGTTTTATCCGAAAGCCCGAAAGAAGTTGAATTATTCAGGGGAGGGAAAGTGACATTACTTGGATGGTTTGTCGGGCAAGTAATGAAAAAAATGAAAGGAAAAGCCGACCCGGCGCTGGCGCGTCAAATACTGGAAGAATTACTAAAGTAATCCCAAGAATACGAGAATTCCCAAAACCGATCCACCAAAGATCGGTTTTTTTAACTCGATTCTCTACCCAAAATATATTTTTCCAATCCTTCGATCAGGGCTTCTTTTTCTGAGATAATCATTTTAACCACATCCCCAATCGACACAACCCCAATAATTTTTCCTTGATCAACAACAGGCAAATGGCGAATATGTTTATCCGTCATCTGCGCCATACACTCATCCATAGTGTTGTCCGGACCGACATAATACAATACTTTGGTCATCACTTCCTTAACAGGCGTATCTATTGAACACCCTTTCAGAACACCCCGTCGGGCATAATCACGCTCGGAAAATATACCAAGCAGCTTACTTCCATCCATAACCAAGACCGAACCAATATCTTCGGCTTCCATGAGTTTTAATGCGTCAATGATTTTTGCACTCGGGGGAACTGAATAAACAGAATAACCTTTATTGTTCAAAAGCTGACGCACAGTGATCATGCCATTAACCTCCAAAATTATATTATGAAATTTTTTTCCACCCCTCCAATAAACGCTGATAAGTCTGATTCAAATCTTCTGGCAAAACTCGCGCCCCTGCTACAGTTGACATAAAGTTAGTATCACCCGCCCAACGTGGTACAAGATGAATATGTACATGTTCGGCTACGCCGGCGCCGGCGACTTCACCAATATTCGCACCTAGATTCAAACCGTCAGGTTGATATACATAACGAATAACCTCAATCGCTTTCGCAGCCATGTCCATCATATCATAGCGGGTCTCTGCATCCAAAAGTTCCAATGACGGTTGATGCGCAAAAGGTACAACCATCAAGTGACCGCTTGTATAGGGATAACGGTTTAGAATCACAAAAGCCTTTGATGAGCGGTAAAGAATAAGATTATTGGCGCCATCATTTTGCTTAAGAGCAAGACAAAAAATACAACCAGTTGTATCGGTATGTTGTTGGATATAGTCCATACGCCAAGGCGACCAAATTCTTTCCATATTGAAATTCCATTTTTTGTTGAGTAAATATCATTTTAGCAGATAAATCCACTTTGTAGGAAGTCAATTTCATATCAAGTATAATAAAAGTCATCGTGCGTGGATTTCAGGTTAAACAGGACGATACAATTATGGTAAATATCAAAAAATATTTTAGCCAGCCTGTCAAGCGCCATAATGCTTCGCAATACTTATTGTTAACCTTGTTAAGCTTCGCAGCATCAGTAACCCTTACTCGTTTATTCCTTGAATTAACCGGCTACCCTCAATTGGGGAATAAGGAATTACATATTGCTCACGTGCTTTGGGGCGGTATTTTTTTATTTGTTGCCACAATACTATTAATCACCCTCGCAAATCGTTGGGTATATTCAGTCGGCGCGATTGTCGGCGGCATTGGCGTTGGACTTTTTATAGATGAGATCGGTAAATTCATCACGCAAAGCAATAATTATTTTTATCCAATGGCTGCACCAATCATCTATGCTTTTTTCCTTCTAACGGTTATGTTCTATATGCAGGTCAAACGGAACAAAGAGCAAGATGCCCGAACCGAGATGTATCACGCACTGGATATCCTCACAGAAGTTCTTGATCATGATTTAGATGTTCAAGAACGAACGAAACTGATGCAACATCTTCAGTCAGCTTCGAAACTCTCCGATAATCCAGATTTATCAAAACTATCTGATCTGTTACTCAACTATATCCAATCAGGTGATATTCACCTGGCGCCAAAAATTCCCCGTTTTTGGGAAAGATGGATTAAACGAATTCATTTATTCGAAGGAAAGGTTCTCAATCGTTCAAGATTTAAAGCTGCATTGATAAGCAGCATGGCTGTTTTAGGTATATGGGCTTTCTTAAAACTCATTACAATTATAAGTATGAGGATATCATCACCTGATTACTTTAAGGCGAGGATTACGGAATTGATCAATACAGGTCAGATAAGAAGTCAAATCGGATTATTATGGTTAACGAGCAGTATGGCGCTGGAAGGATTGGTCGGTTTATTTCTATTGGCATCATCTTTTTTACTAACCATAGGGAAAGATCGCCTGGGTCTCTTTTTAGGTTACTACGGTCTTCTAATCGCTTTGACAATATCTAACTTATTAGTGTTTTATTATGATCAATTTTCTACCATCAATCTGGCCCTGATCCAATTCATCTTATTACTTGGCGTGATACGGTATAAGAAACGCTTTACAATTAGCCAAGAGCATTTACAATAAATACTATTTTATGGAACAACTCTCATTATTCGAACCCGGCCATTGGACTGTTGCCGAATTAACCCGATACTTGCGAACTTTATTCGAAGAAGACGAAAAACTACAAGACATCTGGGTACTAGGCGAAATATCCAATTTATCGCGCCCCTCATCAGGTCATTTGTATTTTACATTGAAAGATGCTACCGCGTCGCTGCGCTGTGTTATGTGGCGAAATGCGGTTAACAGGCTATTGGTAATTCCACAAGAAGGCAGCGCAGTAGAGGTCCATGGTAATCTGAATATCTATGAGCCCAATGGACAATACCAACTTTATGCAGATGGGATACGTCTCGCAGGTGAAGGCATTCTGTTTCAGGAATTCTTAAGGCTAAAGACGCGTCTTGAAGCAGAAGGGCTCTTTGATCCATCTCGAAAACGTCCAATCCCGACCCTGCCAAAACGAATTGGCATCATAACATCGCCTACAGGAGCTGCACTACAGGATATCCTGAATACATTGCAGCATCGCTACCCGCTGGCAGAGGTCTATCTCTCGCCGAGCGCTGTTCAAGGAGACGAAGCTCCGCAGCAGATTATCGACGCAATTACCAGGCTTAACCAAACAATCAAGCCGGACGTGATTCTGATTGCCCGCGGCGGTGGCTCAATCGAAGATTTATGGGCGTTCAATGATGAAAAAGTGGCCCGGGCAATTTCAGAATCGCGAATCCCGATCATTACCGGAATAGGGCACGAAACCGACTTTACAATCGCAGATTTTGTTGCTGATCTACGCGCCCCAACACCAACAGGGGCAGCAGTCCTCGCAACACCTGATCGTGATGACCTGATGATTTCAATCAATAATCTGAACTATCAAATGAGAAGTATTATTGAGTCAATGCTATCAACACAAAAATGGCGGTTCACAAATAAACAAAATCATTTGCTGCACGTTTCACCCATGCGTCAAATCCAAAATAATCAACAAAAACTGGATGAAATTGATTATAAATTAACGCAGTCGATGACCCATTACTATCAAATACTAAAAAGTCATTTTCAAGGGCTCGATCAACATTTACAGGCTCTCAATCCTTCTACCTTACTTGCAAAAGGTTTTGCTCTAATCACACACAAGCCAGATGGAAAACTGATAAATAGCATCAGTCAGGTTTCTCCAGGAAATTTGATCGGAGTGCGGGTCAGCGACGGAGAGTTCGAAGCAATCGTTAAAGGATAATAGAGATATATAGCTATGTCAAAAGTACAAGATGTTGAAAAGATGGCTTACGAAGAGGCATTTGTCGAACTGGAAGCAATTGTTGCAACCCTCGAATCGACTCAATGTTCTCTGGAAGAAGCAATTCGGTTATACGAGCGCGGCCAAAAATTATCAAAACGGTGTGCCGAATTATTAAATCAGGCTGAAATCAAGATTAATAAACTTTCAATGAATTCCTCGGATAACAAAGAGGCATAGTCCTATGCAATTTGGCAAGATTTTTGATAATTATGTACTTATTGCTGGATTAATTGCATGGGGATTAGCTCAAACAATTAAAATTCCTATTGATTACATACGAACCCGCGAGTGGCATTGGGGGCTTCTCTTCAGCGCAGGTGGAATGCCTAGTTCACATACAGCCATGATTGTTTCAACAACGCTGGCCATCGGTTTATTTTTTGGCTTTGATAATCCGCTTTTTGCTCTGGCGGTAATTCTCTCAATGATTGTCAGTTACGATGCAACAGGGGTGCGCCGGCAAGCAGGATATCACGCGCAAAGAATCAACATACTCATAAACGAATTATTCAGCGGCCAGCCGATCTCTGAAGAAAACCTGCGCGAAGTATTAGGGCACTCACCCGGAGAAGTTCTCTGGGGATTTATCACAGGAATCGTTATCGCGGTGACAACCTGGTTAATATTTGGCTAATTCGTATTTTAATTACGGCAAGTATTGTGGCAACTTCAGGAACCTTGAGCACAAGTGTTGTCAACCCATAGATAATTATTCCAACCAACACACCGCCCAAGGCAATCAACCAATCGCTCATCTCAACAGTCACTTTTAACCACAATAAGATGGCGATTGACATGAGGCCCCCCCCCGCAGTTGCCTGCCATAAACCATTCTTAACTCGTGAACCTTCAAGTCCCCCAAGTCGCTTGCGCATCAGGATCAACAAACCTACCATCTCCAGAGCAGTGGCAAGAGAATTTGCTAAGGCAAGACCTCCGTGGGGCGCCCACCCAATTTGTAAAAAAAGTTTTGAAAAAAACAGACTAAAAACCACATTCAGACTCATCGCTATTGAACCGATAAACACCGGAGTCTTCGTATCATGTAAAGCGTAATACGCTCGACTAATAATTTCAACAATTGAATGTCCGACCAAACCAATTGCATACCACAATAAGGCCCACGCAACTAAATCAGTCGAATGCGAATCAAACGCGCCACGTTGATAAAGCAATGTGACCAGCGGTTTGCGCAAAAGAATTAACCCTAAAGATGCCGGCACTGATAATAATAAAATCCCCCGCAAGGTAGCAGCTAACGCAGAACGCATTTCACGCAATTTGCCTAAAGCAACCTGGGCCGAAAACGTCGGCAAAGCGGCTATTGCAATTGATTGGGCAATTGCTGCTTGCGGCATATACATTAATACCCACGCATAACTTATTCCTGCCAGACTGCCTGAAGGTTGACTTGATGCAAGAATCGTATTAACAATAAAATTTAGTTGAACAATGGCAACCCCCAGCAAACGCGGCGCCATTAAAATCCCAACCTCACGTACTGCAGGGAATTTCAAGCCCAAGGATAACGTATATTTACCCTTCAATTTTATAAGCGAAGGGAGCTGAACAACCAGGTGCAACAATGCACCCAAATTCATTCCCCATGCCAGGCCATAAATTCCAAGGTCACGAGAAAAAAATACAACACCAATGATAACCCCGATGGAATTCATCATTGGCGCTAAAGCAGGGTACAAGAATATCTGATGTGCGTTGAGAATCCCCATCAATAAGCCACTAATTCCAAATATAACCGCCGAAGGCATCATGATTCTCAACAATGTAACAGTTAAAATAATTTGACCTTCATCAGTAAACCCTGGCGCCAGGATATAACGCACAATCTGAGGTGCAAAGATGGCTGCAATCACACCTAATAAAGTCAAAATAACAAACACCAAATTGGCGATTGAAGATGCCAGAAACCAGGCATTTTCACTGTCATCCCGGGTGAGAAAACCAGTAAATGCAGGTAAGAAAGCTGAAGCTAAGGCGCCACCAGCAACCAGATTGAACAACAATTCAGGAATGCGTGCCGCCGCTTTGTAGGCATCCAATTCTGCCCCCGTCCCAAAAGTCATCCCTATTAATATATCGCGCAACAAGCCCGCCAGATTGCTCAGAATAAATGCCATCATGACAACCGCAGCAGCACGCGCAATTTGACGAACAGCAGATCCTTTGTCTGTATTCATAACGGAAGATTATACATCTATTTATATATGGCTTACGTATATATTTTTACAGTACAATAGTAATATCCTCTCACACAGGAGTAATTAATGGATGAACATACTCAATTGATTAACCTTAATGCGGCCAGTAAAGAAGAAATTTCTACTATTCCAGGAATTGGCCCCTTTCTTGCTGAACGGATTATTGCCGGCCGGCCATTTCAAGTTCCAGAAGATGTTCGAAAAGTTAATGGAATTGGCCCTTCGTTATTCGAAAAAATCAAACCCTATATCACTCTTTCATCACCCATTAATACACTGGCCATTGATGAATTCGCAATTACTGATGAACAACATTCAGATATTGTCTCGCAAGAATATGTAGATGTATCAAGTCAGTCTCAAACTGGGACTGACGAATCATTCGCAGAGCAATTACCAAAATCACAACAAGAACAATCCTTGCTCACCATTCCAGAAATTTCTATAGGGGATAAAATTGATCAAGAACCATTACCAGAACAACAAACGGTAGCGCAGCCACCAGATCAAGAAGGGGAACAACATATCCCTCCACCAGTTACCCCGATAAAAAAGAAGCATGAAGAAGCAGAAAAAACTTTCCCCAGATCCTCAACATCAACAGTTATTACTGCCGCGGCGGTCACAATTCTGCTCTCTATTTTGTTGAATTTGATGCTCTTTGGTTTAATCAATGGCGGCCTGCAGTATACCAAAAAGAGCCAATTCAACCAAATTTCAAATCAGGTCGAAATGATTGATAGCGAAATCACCGCTATTCAACAAGACCTGACTGGCCTGAGGAGTCGGCTTGACACTTTGGAAAGCCTTAGCGGTAGAATGAAATCCGTTGAAACAAATGTCGAGGCATTGAGATCTCAAATTGAGACGGATAAATCCAGAGTGGAACAACTTCAAGGAGAGGTGACCACATTGCAAAATCAAATTGCTGATCTAGAAAAGAATAAAACGGTTGTCGAGAAGTTTCTGCAAGGTTTACGAGATCTTCTCAACACCACCCTGCAACCTTAATGAGGTGTTATATGACTGAAGAAGATAATTCACCGAATCTCAGTTTTGGTGAAAAATTATCTGGAGCAATAAAATCAATATTTCGTTTTTTGCTGCGTATAGTTATTGCTATATTATTCGGCATCTTGCTTGGAGGAGGGATATATTTTGGCCTGTTGCAGCGTGAGTTTGAAAACGCGAATCAGATTCAACTGGGTCAATTAGATGAAATTAAAGAACAACAAAATCTGGTAAATCAGAAAACAAGTCAAAGATTAGAATCAATAGAGTCTCGACTCAACTTACTGGAAAACCAAAATACTGCCGATCGCGAGAAGTTATCAGAACTTCAGACGAGAATTAATGAACTTGAAAAAACACTCCAGGATCAAAATATTTCCTTAAAGCAACTAGATGAATTACAGGCAAGAATAAGCAATCTCGATAAAGAGATTGACGAAAACCAACAAGTAATCAGTAAAATTCAAGAAGAACTTCAAAGCAGCGATACACCTATAGCAGCCATGCGCCACGATTTAATCATCCTCAAAGCCATGGAACTACTGACTCGCGGACGAATCTTCCTCACACAAAACAACTTCGGCCTCGCCAGCCAGGACATTCAATCAGCGCGGAATATTCTGGCCGATCTTTATCCTCAAGTACCAGACTACCAACAAACCAGTATTGCCTCAACCATCGCACGGCTTGATCAAGTTTTGAGCAATTTACCGAACTATCCCGTCCTGGCAACCGATGATCTTGAGATTGCCTGGCAATTATTAGTGAATGGATTACCAATAGAACCGAACATAGAAAAAAGCGAGACACCATCCTTGCTTACTCCACCTCCTGCTTCATCTGCGCCCGGTATTTCAGGAACGCCTACGCCGCCAACATCAACTGACAGTACCCCAACAAAAATAGCTCCCGGTGTTACACCTCTTAGCTTTACGCCAACAGCTATTACCCAATAATCAATTAATATTACGGAGTTATTATGGAAAATGAATCGCCCAGTCCTATTAATAACGAACAAGAAAATAAATCCACTCCAGAATTCTCTGGGGATATTAAACCACCCAGTCGGGTTGGTAATTTTTTTCGGCGGCTACTTCGTTGGCTTGTTGGGGCCGTCATAATTTTCGCATTAGGGGTAGGCGTTACCTACTTTGTCCTCTACCTGCCTGTAAAACAAGAGTACGCTCAAGCTCAAATAAAACTGGAACAAATCCCTGAATTAGAATCCTCACTTGAAGCAACAACAAATGATCTACGAAGTTGTAAAGAACAAAGAGATGAGGCTATCAAGAAAATAGAAAACACAAACTTGCAAACGAATTTACTTACCATCCTGGCAGATATCAATCGAGCAAACTTTGCGTTACTTAAGGAAGATTTACCCAGGGCGAGAGCAATTCTTATGGGTACAACCAGCAAAATGAAAGGGCTCTCCACTGAAATTGCAAAACAAAACGACAAACTAGCGAAAGAAATTAATCAATTGCTAATCGATGCCATACGCGATTTAGATTCTAATCCGGACAAAACGCAAGCGTCACTTGATCAACTATCCAACACATTATTAGAATTACAGAATAATCTAAGCCAGTGATCTTTAATTAAAAAAAGAGCGGCATCATTTGCTATGCCGCTCTTTTTTAATTTGAAAATTTAATAGCGTAACAATGCGCCCACTTTACCTGCATTATCCAGTTCTAAATTATTATGGATTACCTCAACATCTCCACCGCTTTGCATTACCTGACGAATAGCCAATTCTACAGCGTCATTAATGCTTTCAAAGGTATCACCGCAATATGGACATTTGTCCAATTTCTGAGCAATCAGAACACCACAACGCTTACATTTATACCCAGAATCATGATATCCTGAACTGATTAATAAAGTCTGTATCCGTCCATCATGAAGAGCCTTTAGTGTATCTTCTAAACCAATAACACCCCCAGTATTCTTTGCTGCTGCTGTAATTGTCGATTCCACCAAACGTCTCTCTTTGTTACGTTCTGCCTTGTCTAACACATCCATTGTACGCGCCAGTACATCGGTATGGCTTGCAGTCATTTGCATCGAAAAAGTTCCAACAATAAGACTTTGCCAGGTTTTAGGCAATAGGGCTTTGAAAAGAGATACATTATCATCTGTGCCGCCAATTAAAACTCGTCTGACATGATTCTCCTCAAAGAAATGGGAAGCAAATTCTGCAACTTCTTTCATGTTTCGCCCAATAGTCTCTTCTGTATAGCGGGTTTGTCCAGCAATGCCGCCTCGGCGACCAGGAAATGTGGAAGCGCCGCCGCGTTTTATTCGTTTTATCTCTTCACCTAATATTCCTTCTTGTTCCATCAATTCACCAAGATGAAATAAAAACACGCGTCCCCCTTGACTATCCACCAATACAACACCATAGGCGCCATACGCATCGAGTAAATCTACTAGCGGTTTAACATAAGGACGATCACTGGTTAGTGCAAGGTCAGGAACCGGTACAGCTAAAGGATATGCTCGAAAGAAATTTTCTGCCGCACAGGAAAAAACAGAAACTCCACGTCCTGACCAATCATACTCGTGATCAAAATAACGGAGGACAGCCATTTCATCTCGATTTACATTTAAATCTTTAAGCAAACTGCGCAGTCGTAATTTATAAGCGCTGGCATTACCCATCGAAGGTTCCGTGTTTAGGTAAATACTTAGTAGCGGAGATTTGGCAGAATAGCTTAATAGCTCATGTAAATCATTATCAGTTAACATAATTCCTCCTTTTCAAGACATTAAACCAAAAGTGGAACCAGTTTTCTGGGCATGGGTAATATCCACACCGCAAACGAACTAATCTAAAGATTTACCTCCTTCTCTATTTTGATTTTTTTAATTTTGCCAATTCTTCAAAGAGATTTCTCTCCCGGGTTGTTAATTGTCGAGGGATATTAATTTTCACCCGTACATATAAGTTGCCATGAACTTCCGGCTTTTTCAATTGTGGCATACCTCTTCCAGCAAGACGAAATGTTTGCCCCGGTTGAGTACCAGGCGGGATTTTCAGAAGTACGTCTCCGGCAAGAGTCGGAATATTGACTTCACCACCCAGGACCGCCGTATATAAATCCAATGTAACATCTGAATATAAATCATCACCATCGCGTTCAAAACGAGAATCTGGCAGCACCTCAACCACCAAATATAGGTCTCCCCTTTCACCATTTGGCGAAGCAGCGCCCGCCCCTCGAACTCGAATTTTAGTACCTGTACGTGCGCCAGCCGGAATCTTACCTTCCAAGCGTGTATTATCTTTTTGCAATTGAATTACTTTCCCATTGTAGGCATCTTGTAAACTGATTGTGATTTTTTGCTCCTGCGAGGTTGGCATAGAAGTACGCCGTGAATAATGTCTTGACTCACCGCCTGCTCCCGCCATGCTGCCAAAAATCGCTCTAAAAAATTCGGAAAAACCACCACCAAACAAATCGCCAAAATCGCCTACATCCACACGAACATTGCCCCCTTGTGACGATGCAAACCATTCATCCCAATTGAATCCACCTGGCGTTCCACCAGATTTTTGGTAACGAGAATATGACTCTCCTAGTTGATCATAGCGAGACCGTTTTTGGGGGTCGCTTAAAACCTGGTAAGCCTCATTTATTTCCTTAAATTTTTCTTCTGCTTCTTTATTACCCGGGTTACGATCTGGGTGATATTTTAACGCGAGCTTCCGATAAACCTTTTTTATATCGTCTATTTTTGCATCACGCTCAACCCCTAGTATTTTGTAATAATCCTTATATTCCATATCGTAAGATAACTCCGTTACTTATGATTGTATGCGCACTCTCTTACGAAAGTCAAGCGATTCCAAAAAAATATACGAATTTCTAATTTGCCATGGTTGGCTGTTCAAGTCAGCCTCGCTCTTGTTTCCATTTTTTTAATTAACCGTGCTATTATTTAATTATGTCTAGAAAACGAGAAAAAATCCTTATTGCAGATAACGATCCATTTATTAGCGATTTGATTAGCAAGCAGGCTTTGATGCCATTAGGATATGAAACCTTGGTTGTACAAGATGCAACAAGCGCCATACAACAAGCTATTCAATACTCTCCAGACGTTATTGTTGCCAGATTAGCTCTCCCAGGACTAAGTGGAAAAGATTTGCTCGTTGCATTATCCTCTCAACATATTGATACACCGGTAATCGTAATCGCTGAGCAAGGGATGGAAAATGACGTCATACAGGCATTTCGCCTGGGCGCTTATGATTATCTACGTACTCCCGTCCGCGAAGCAGAAGTCGTTGCCGCAGTTGAACGAGCGCTCAAGCAAGTTGGCGATCGTAAAGAGCGACAGATGCTGGCGCGTAAACTTCAACAGAGCAATCAGGAACTCGAACATCACGTTCGCGACCTGACCACCTTAAATTCGATTGGAAAAGCCGTAACATCAATAACTGATCAGCGTACGCTATTCGAGAAAGTCGTCGAGGGCGCAATCTCAATCACCGAAGCAGATGCTGGTTGGTTTTTATTACGAGATGAAAGCAATAACACATTTAAACTGGTAGCCTATAAGAACTTGCCCAATTCTTTTTCAAAAAATTTTGATAAACCATGGGATGATGGGCTCAGTAATGTTGTTGCATTATCAGGCGAAACACTGGCTATTGAAGGGGAACCATTAACTCGATTTAAAATCTCTTCTCTCGGAAAATCCGCATTACTAATCCCAATTAAAATTCAAAAAGAAGTTATCGGCCTCATAACTGTTATTCGAAAACAACAATCTTCCTTTAACAAAAATGATCAAACTTTATTAGAGGCAGTAGCTGATTATGTATCCATTTCCCTGGTAAATGCACGTCTGTTCAATGCTTTAGAAGAAAGAGCTAAACACCTGCAAACCATAGCCGAAACGGCCGTATCCGGCGACAAAGCGAATCAGGAATTTTTACAAACCTTAAGTAGAGATTTATTAGCACCACTTGAGGTAGCAAAATCTTATGTGGATATGCTCTTGCTCGGCGATATGGGAAAACTATATTCGAAACAGGAAGATGCTTTACAAACCATAGCTGATAAGTTGAATGGAACAATAACTCTTGTTGAACAAGCAATTACTTCATTCCATCAGTCTTTTAAACCTAAACGGTTAATCACAATCAACTTAAATGATAAAGCGCGTCAGACCATTTCCCGTTTTCGGCGTATTGCCCATCTGAACAGCCTGACCCTTATCCCAAAATTAGCGGACAAACCTGTACTGGCATACGCAGATGCAGCGCAAATTGATCAAGTATTCGACGGATTAATCTCGAATGCCATAAAATTTTGTGCCCAAGAAGGGAAAATTACCATTTCAATCGATGAAACTCCAGATAACATGGCGCATATTGCAGTAGAAAACACAGGCGCTGGTATTGATGAGCAATATTTACCACATCTATTCGAACCCGGTTTTCGCGCAAACACAAATATGCCAATCCGTTTCGGTGGGCCCGGAATTGAGTTAAGTGCGATTTATGAAATTATTACTTCCCACGGGGGGAAAATATGGACGGAAAATAATCCGGGAAAAAGCATTACGTTTCACTTCACGCTTCAATCTGCTGCGCGCCAGGATGAAGAAGATACCTGGACACCAATTCGCACAAGGAAAGATGATCGCGCCGAATGAGTTCCATAGATATTCTTATCATCACCTCAAATACCGGGGTAGGTCATTCGCTAGAAAGGATACTGACCCAATCAGGTTATAGCACCACCATCGCCAGTGACATATCAGAGATTGATCAATTAATTAATCAACTCTCGCCTTCTTTACTCATTCTCGATGTCATTAATTCGCCTGAAATATCATTAGCTACGGCTCAAAAGATTACTGTCGAGCAGCCGCTATTACCTCTTATCCTTTATGTAAAGAGAGATTCTATCGAGTCGATTATACAAACTTTCCCAACAGGGTTGATCGATTATACAACATCTCCAATCAGGAAAAAGAATATCATTGAAATCGTCAAACGCTGGTATGCTGTGAGAATGCGGTTTTCCTACCAGGAAAAAACCCTTGCCGAACTCCAACAAAAGCTTAACGAATTGGAAATACTATCAGAATTGGGTCGATCGATTACAGCATCGCTTGAATCCGATAATATTTTAGCTTCGTTGGTTGATACAGCTGTAAAACTCACCAACGCAGAAGAAGGCAGCCTTCTTCTGTTAGACGAATTTACTGGCGAGCTATTTATGAGGGCTGCTCGAAATTTTCTGGACGATTTTGTTCATACATTTCGATTACCTATCCAAGACACCCTGGCGGGCGCTGTAATTCAAACTGGGCAGCCACTTTATGTGGACGAAAATATGCCCCAAAAAATTAAAACGTCTTACCTGGTGCACTCATTATTGTATGTCCCACTAAAATTACACGGGAAAGTTATCGGCGTTTTGGGCGTTGATAATAGACAAAGCAGAACTCGTTTCACAAAACATCATGAAAAATTATTATCAACAATAGCCGATTATGCCGTTATTGCAATTCAAAACTCACAACTCTACATGCATACTGAAAAAGAACGCAGGAAATTAGAGACAATATTAACCCAAGTGCAAGACGGCGTCATTGTCCTTGATGGTGATCAAAAAGTCTTATGGATGAATAAAGCTGCTATCCAAATATTTAATATTAGCGAAACTGATGTCGTTGGGAAACCAATTTTGCAGATAATTAACCAACCAATAATTAGCTTTCTAATAAAAAGTGAAACGACAAATTCCGGCGAAATCACCACCGAGAATGAGCAAATTTTTTCAGTCCAACTTACCCGAATTCCCGAAATCGGTTTAGTGATTACCCTTCATGATATCACCCACCTGAAGAAATTGGACCGAATGAAGAGCGACTTTGTGTCTACGGTTTCACATGATCTCCGATCACCGCTTACCGCTATTCTTGGCTATACGGATCTACTTGAAAGAGCCGGACCAATAAATGCACAACAGCGTGAATTTATTCGTCGGGTCGGCGCAAGTGTTCAAAATATCTCGACTTTAATCAATGATCTCCTCAATCTCAGCCGTATTGAAGCCGGCTACGATTCATTAAAAGAAGAATTAATGATTAATCAAATCATTAATTCTTCTTTGGAGGATTTAAAAGAAAAGATCATCAGCAAAAATCAAGTACTGGTTATGGATTTATCGGTTGATCTTCCGCCATTGCTGGGGAATCCGATGCAATTAAGGCAGATGATAGACAATTTGGCCGAAAACGCAATTAAATATACGCCGCAAGGAGGAAAGATACAAATAAACACCCACTTTGAAAGCGGACAAATTATTATAAAAGTAATTGATAACGGTCCGGGTATTCCCGCAATAGATATACCTTATATATTTGATAAATTTTTTCGAGCCAGTAATATTGGATCAGAAACTCCCGGTACCGGCCTGGGGCTATCCATAGTCAAATCAATCGTCGATAACCACCAGGGAAGAATTTGGGTCGACTCGAAAATTAATAAAGGCGCTACTTTCACCATTGTTTTTCCATGTGTTGAATAATAAAAGGTCGACTGTCCATTTTTCTGACGACAAATATGTATGGTACTGCGACGGGCATATCGCCGAGGTTTTTGGCTTGCTGCTCACCGCAAAACACCCTTCTTGAAAAGCTATTAAAAATTAAAACTGATTCAACTTGACGCATTTAATACCTTATGCTACTATCATTTCAAAGATAGAGAAGTCTCTTTACATGGAATAGTATAGTAATGAAATGTTGCAGGAAACCCTGCTTGAGGAGGAGATTGTATAATGTTCAAGACATCATGGAAATTACTACTGAGTATCTTGCTTGCAGGCGCGCTATTGACTGCCTGCAGCAGAACCATCCCCCAAGAGACCACTGCACCCACGGCGACCACCAGTGATAATATTCCATTCCCGCTTCCGGCTACAGAAGATCCTATGAAGAATATCCAGATGATTGCCACACAAACTGCTGCCGCCGCTGAAGAAACCCCCGCTCAGCCAAAGGGGGAATCAATCACTGTTGTCCCGGTAGCAACAGAAATTGAAATTAACCAGGCTCCTTTAGACTATGCCACCCCAACACCCGGTCGCCCATCAACATACACTATACATAAAGGCGAATATCCCTATTGCCTTGCCCGAAGATTCAATGTCGATCCGGCCACCTTGCTGTCAATCAATGGGCTTGGTGTTGGTTCACTATTAAGTCCTGGCCAAACTTTGAAAATTCCTTCAACTGGCTCATGGTCAGGCGGAAGCCGAGCCCTCAAGAGTCACCCTACAACATATACCGTAAAATCTGGTGATACGATTTACACTGTCGCTTGCGCTTTTGGCGATGTAGACCCCAATACTCTTATTGCTGCCAATGGTCTCACCTCACCATATACATTAAAGGTGGGAAGTGTCATTCAGATACCCTGAAATCCAATCCCAGAAAAATCATATATCTATATCGGCTGGGAAATTAGAATTTCCGCCGATATATTTTTTCTAAAGGGGAAGTACATGGCTTACGAAGTTGTTCACTCAGAAATCAAATATCAGGGGCGTGCTTTTACTGTCGTGCAAGATAAGGTCCTATTACCCGATCATCAAACAGCTTTTCTAGACATCGTCAAGCATAATGGCGCAGTGACTATCATGCCTGTTGATATTGATGGAAATGTCCTTTTCGTTCGACAATATAGACACCCCACCAGACAGATTTTATTAGAATTACCTGCCGGAACCCTGGAGCCCGGGGAATCACCATATGATTGTGCAGCGAGGGAAATCCGTGAAGAAACCGGAATGTCTGCCAAACATATTACAAAAATCGGTGAATTCTTTATGGTTCCTGGCTATTCAACCGAGTATATGTACGCTTATCTGGCGACTGAATTAATATCTGACCCATTGCAAGGAGATGATGATGAATTTATTGAGGTAGAAAAAATTCCCCTCAAACAGGTTTATCCAATGGTACGGGATGGCAAGATTATTGATGCAAAAACCTTGACCCTACTCTTTCTTGCCCAACCTTTTCTTGATCAACTTACAAATGTTTGAATAATTGGATTTTCGTTTTCCATTGAGACCTCGAGATCAAAACTCGAGGTCTTTTAAATTACATTGTACTAAAAAATACAATGGTTAACAGTATAATATAGGAGTAAAATCACTTGTAAGCTGTTCTATACAAGTTTAACTGTAACCTGGGTAAAAAACGTGCCTGGCAAATCTCTACAGATTTGTGCAATCAACGCGTCAATATCCAGTCAGAATCTTGAACTTTATGGAGTAATTCAAAATGACACGCAAAATGATTACGATAGATGGCAACGAAGCTGTAGCGAACGTAGCATACAGAGTCAATGAAGTCATTGCGATCTATCCCATCACCCCATCCTCTGCGATGGGTGAATTTTCAGATGGATGGGCTGCGCTTAAGCAACCCAACATCTGGGGTACAATTCCCCTGGTAATGGAAATGCAATCTGAAGGGGGAGCGGCGGGGGCAGTACATGGTGCGCTTCAAACAGGATCTTTAACGACCACTTTCACCGCTTCACAAGGTCTATTATTAATGATTCCAAACATGTATAAAATTGCCGGTGAATTGACCTCAACTGTTTTCCATGTATCAGCCCGTTCACTGGCAGCACACGCGCTTTCAATCTATGGCGATCATTCGGATGTAATGGCAGCTCGGTCAACTGGCTTTGCCATGTTAGCATCCTCATCCGTACAAGAAGCTCAAGACATAGCGTTGATTGCACATGCTTCTACACTCAAATCACGCGTTCCGTTCTTGCATTTCTTTGACGGTTTTAGAACATCGCATGAAGTCAATAAAATTGAACAGTTGTCGGAAGAAGATATCAGAAAGATGATCGACGACAGGCTGGTGCAGGCTCATAGAGCGCGTGCGTTATCTCCGGATCGGCCAATTTTGCGTGGAACAGCGCAGAACCCCGATGTCTACTTCCAGGGGCGCGAAGCCGCAAATTCTTTCTATCAGGCATGTCCCGAAATCGTTCAAGAGACAATGGATCAATTTTCAAAATTGGTCGGCCGCCAATATCATTTATTTGATTATTTCGGGGCCCCGGATGCCGAACGAGTAATCGTCATAATGGGTTCTGGCGCTGAAACCGCTCAAGAAACCGCCAAATACCTGTGTGAAAAGGGTGAAAAAGTCGGTGTTGTGACGGTCCGATTATACCGTCCATTTTCTGTAAGCCACTTTGTCAAGGCGCTTCCTTCTACTGTTAAATTGATCAGTGTACTGGATCGTACGAAAGAAACTGGCGCAACTGGTGACCCGCTTTATGTTGATGTTATCACCGCACTTACCGAGGGACTAAGTCAGGGTATCACCACATTCAAAAAGATGCCGCATGTAACCGGTGGACGCTATGGTCTTTCATCCAAGGAATTCACTCCAGCCATGGTAAAAGCTGTCTTTGATGAGATGCAAAAGCCTGCACCAAAAAATCACTTTACCATTGGCATCCAGGACGATGTAAGCCATAGCAGTTTGGATTATGACCCCTCCTTCTCCATCGAAAGCCCGGATACAGTTCGCTGTGTATTCTTTGGGTTAGGCGCCGATGGAACCGTTGGCGCTAACAAGAACTCAATCAAAATTATCGGCGAAGAGACAAATAATCACGCACAAGGATATTTTTATTATGATTCCAAGAAGTCCGGGTCGATTACAATCTCTCACCTCCGCTTCGGACCCAAACCTATTCGCGCTCCGTATCTTATCAGTCAAGCCAATTTTGTCGCCTGTCACCAATTCTCATTCCTGGAAAGAATTGATATTCTCAAATACGCAGAACCAGGCGGCGTCTTCTTGCTGAACAGTATCTATGGCCCTGATGAAGTTTGGAACCATTTACCCTATGAAGTGCAAGAAGCGATTATAAGTAAAAAACTGCGCTTCTTTGTCATCGATGCCTATAAAGTTGCCGAAAAGACTGGCATGGGTGGCAGAGTTAATACAATCATGCAAACTTGCTTCTTTGCCATCAGTAACGTTTTACCCCGCGAAGAAGCCATTGAACAAATAAAATACACAATTAAAAAGACTTACGGTAAACGCGGTGAAGCCGTTGTACAAAAGAACTTCGAAGCTGTTGATGCCACCCTGGCTCATTTGCACGAAGTAAAAGTCCCTAATCAAGCAACCAGCACGGAAAAGCGCCGACCAGCCGTCCCAGAAAAAGCGCCAGAGTTTGTTAAAAAGGTGCTTGGACCAATGTTAGTGTACAATGGGGAAGATTTACCAGTCAGTGCACTGCCCGTTGATGGCACTTTCCCAACTGCTACCGCTCAGTGGGAAAAACGTAATATTGCTCTTGAAATTCCTGTTTGGGAACCTGATCTTTGTATTCAATGCGGAAAATGTTCTTTTGTTTGTCCACATGCTGTTATTCGCCAAAAAGTATATGATACTGCGTTGTTGAGCAAGGCGCCGGCCGAATTTAAATCAACAGATGCAAAATTCAAAGAATTTACCGGCATGAAATTCACCGTTCAGGTATCTCCGGAGGATTGTACGGGATGCGGCTTATGTGTTGAAGTTTGCCCGGCTAAAGATAAAACACAGGCGGGACGCAAAGCCATCAACATGGCCGATCAACCTCCAATTCGCGAAACTGAAAACAAGAACTGGGAGTTCTTCTTATCCTTGCCCGAAATAGATCGAACACGGATCAATGTCGGAACAGTTAAGAATTCGCAGCTTTTGCAACCTTTATTTGAGTTCTCAGGCGCTTGCGCTGGATGTGGTGAAACCCCATACCTCAAATTGATATCTCAGCTATTTGGCGACCGGATGGTTGTTGCCAATGCAACTGGTTGTTCATCCATTTACGGCGGTAACCTGCCGACTACACCTTGGTCTGTCAATCAAGATGGTCGTGGACCTGCCTGGTCGAATTCCTTATTTGAAGACAATGCCGAATTTGGTTTAGGTATGCGTCTGACACTTGATAAGCGTGTGGAATATTTACATGAAATCTTACCCGGCTTTTCCAAACAACTCGGTGATGATTTAGTCAATGAATTAATAAATGCAGATCAATCGACTGAAGATGGAATCAAGAAACAAAGAGAACGTGTTGCTATACTTAAGCAACGTTTGTTGAATTCCACCGATGCCAAAGCAAAAGATTTACTCAGTATTGCCGATGATCTGGTTCGGAAGAGCGTCTGGATTATCGGAGGTGATGGTTGGGCGTATGACATAGGCTACGGCGGATTAGATCACGTTCTGGCTTCAGGCAGGAATGTCAATATCATGGTATTGGATACCGAGGTATATTCCAATACGGGTGGGCAAGCCTCTAAATCCACCCCAAGAGCAGCAGTTGCGAAATTTGCTGCAAAGGGTAAAGGCATCTCCAAGAAGGATTTAGGAATGATTGCCATGACTTATGGGTACGTTTACGTGGCGCGGGTAGCCATGGGCGCAAACGATCAGCATACGCTTAAGGCAATCATGGAAGCAGACGCCTACGATGGGCCATCAATCATCATCGCCTATAGCCACTGTATTAATCATGGGATAGACATGCGCAAGGGTTTGGAACAGCAAAAATTGGCTGTTCAATCGGGTATCTGGCCGCTTTATCGTTACAATCCCCTACTGGCATTGGAAGGCAAAAACCCTCTAACAATCGACTCTAAAGAACCTTCGATACCTCTGGAAGATTACGCCTATAACGAAACCCGATACCGTATGCTATTACAAAGTGACGAAAGTCGCGCGGAACTTTTAATGAAGCAGGCCAAGGATGATGTTCAATCACGATTGGAACTTTACCGCCAGATGGCTGCTTTTCATTACAATAAAGAAGAAACACAGAAATAAGTCCGATTTTTAATCAGGAGAGGTTGAGATGGTTGATTTAAGCACCACTTATTTGGGTCTAAAATTAAAAAATCCTTTAGTGGCATCTTCATCACCGATCTCTAAGAAGCTGGATACTGTTCGCCAATTGGAAGATGCCGGCATTTCAGCAATCGTGATGTATTCGCTCTTCGAAGAGCAAATCACACACGAGAGCAACGAATTGGATCATTTTCTGACACTGGGGACGGAATCCTACGCCGAAGCAATCAGCTACTTTCCGGATATCAATTATGCAAATCTCGGTGCAGATGCATATATCGAGCATCTGCGCCGAGTAAAAGAAGCCGTCAATATTCCGGTGATCGGCAGTTTGAACGGCATATCAACCGGCGGCTGGGTAAAATATGCTCGAAATATGGAAGAAGCTGGCGCTGATGCCATTGAACTCAATTTATATTATGTTCCGACCAATCCAGAATTGACAAGCAATCAACTCGAAGCTTCTTATTTACAAGTCGTCAAGGATATCCATGAAAGTGTAAAGATACCTCTGGCGATCAAGCTAAGTCCTTTTTTCACGGCATTTCCCAACTTCGCCGCCTCGTTGGTAAAAACCGGCGCCAAAGGCTTGGTTCTGTTCAACCGTTTTTACCAACCAGATATTGATATTGACAATCTCGAAGTTGTTCCCCGGTTGGTTTTAAGCACTTCTGAGGAAAATCGTCTTCCATTGAGATGGATAGCCATTTTATATGGGAAGATTAAAGCCGATTTTGCACTGACCAGCGGCGTACATAATGCAGAAGATGTCTTAAAAAGTATCATGGCAGGCGCCAATGTTGCAATGATGACTTCAGAATTGTTGGCGAATGGCATTAATAGAGTATCCGAGATTTTGACGGATATGCATTCCTGGCTGGAGACCCATGAATATCAATCCATCCTGTCCGCAATTGGAAGCATGAGTCAGCAATCTGTTCAGGAGCCAGCCGCGTTTGAACGGGCGAATTACATCAAAGCTTTGAATAATTATAAAACCAGGGTCGTTTAGTTACTTAAATAAAAATATCCCTGTAAGAAAATTCGCAGGGATATTTTTATTTAATACAAAATAAATACAATAATTTCGGTGGTGAATCTGGCTTTCTTTATTCTTCTTCGGCGACCATTTCGCTTGGTTTCTTCTGGCGGTAAACAATCCTGCCTCGACTAAGGTCGTAAGGAGACATTTCTACTCGAACGTGGTCTCCTAATAAAATGCGAATATAATACTTTCGCATTCGGCCAGACAAGTATGCCAAAACTTCATGTCCATTTTCAAGACGCACTCGGAAAGTTGTCCCAGGTAGAGCTTCAATTATCTTGCCTTCAACCTGAATTTTATCTTCTTCTTTCGCCATACACACCTCCAGGGTTATTGTCAATACCCTTTACACCTATTCATTCAATAGGTCTGCTGATTTGTCGTCGCTTTATACGCCGGATGGCTTTCTTTTTTTCAATCCGCCGTAATTCGCTCTTCGAAATGAACCATCGTTTTCGCCGAACAGTGCTCAATACGCCACTCTTAACAACTTTTTTGCGGAAGCGTTTGAGTAGTTGATCTTGCGATTCATTCGGGCGTAATACAACTGAAGTCAATGTTATCACCTCCCTTCGTTAACAGGGTGAATCCATTTGATCTGGTTAAAAAAGCCCGGCTGTTGATAAACAACGCAGCCGAGCTGAAATTTTTAGAATATATAGGCATCAAACCACTCGGAAGCGCAGAGATGTCCTCCATCTCCTAAAAAATATATCAAAAAAGTCATGTTTCACATCACGTGATGCGAAACAACAAAACACACCCATTATTATACCGCAATAATGTTAAAAAAACAGGGGCATTTATGATCAATTTCAAAAATACCCCGCCCTATAAAAGACTTTGCCGCTCACTTAAATAGAAAAGTCTCTTGGCAATGACCTACTCTCCCGGGAGGTCGCCCTCCAAGTACCATCGGCGCTGACGGGCTTAACGACCGGGTTCGAGATGTTACCGGGTATACCTCCGTCGCTCCAATCACCAAGAGACTTCATCTACAATGTTAATGACTGAATAGCATTGGTCAATAATTTCTTTGTCTGAACCGAAAAGTTGCGAGTTCTCCGCACCACGGGTTCAGCCCTCGGTCATTAGTACGGCTAGGCTTAACACATTGCTGTATGTACACCGGCCGCCTATCAAGCAGGTAGTCTACCTGCGACCTTACTCCCTTGACGGGAAAACAGGGATCTCATCTTGAGGCGAGTTTCCCACTTACA
>CAZDAW010000015.1:0-47170 GCA_964503685.1 uncultured Anaerolineaceae bacterium
GTGGGCATAATTGGGTTTAAAGAGCCAGCTTTTATTGACCCATTCGGGCGAGAAATTAGGGTTGATGCGCGTGAGCGAGGGTAAGAAACGTTCCAGAAGTTCTTCTTTACTCAGAGTAAAGTATTCGTGATCCGTATTTAGATAATCGCCGATGTAAATGATGTGCTCGCCGCCATATTGCTCTGCGGGAACGAAATTGGTGTGTTCAACAAGAATCAGGAAAGGAAATCCGGCGGATTTTGGAATGTTATACCAGTAGTAACCTTCTCTTGAAAGCTGCTTTTTTATGGAAAGGATCATAACCACGGCTCCCATGCTCTGGAGTTCCAGGAGCCCTTTTAGATAGGTTTGCGGCAAATCAGGAGCGAGCCTGGCCATTAATGAGGGCGAGGTTGTGGACAGACACTGGTCAAAGTGCTCAGTCCCTGTTGGAGCGTCGATGATTAATCCTCCCTGAGGATCAACTGCAATACGGTTCACTGGCGTTGATAGATAAATGTTGGCGCCTTTTGAACGCAGATGATCTACTAGGGCATCTGTGAAAGCCTGAAAGCCGCCCTTGTAAGTGCCCAGGCGGGTTGTACGGGCTTTGGTGCGCGCCCAGAACCAGGCCATGTTGACTCTGGCAGCATGCTCGCCGAATTTTCCAACGAGCAGAGGCTCGAAGAGTTTGGTGTAGACCTTTTCACCATAGAAACGTCTCAACCATTCATCGGCATAGACTTTTTCCAATGTTTTCCAGTTTGAGGTTAATTTTAAATACAGGGTGACAAAACCAAAACGAACCATATCGAAAAAGCCGTAACCCGGAAAGGTCAGGGCAGCAAAAGGCGAATCCAACGGGTAAAATTTTTCCTTATGATATACAACTGTTTGCGGACGAGAGTATATCATTTTATCCAACCATCCCAGGTCTTTAATCAGGCCGATCATAGCAGAATCAGATTGAAACCAGTGATGATAATACCTTTCCACATAGGAATCCCAATGAGGTTCTTTGAATCCGGCTGCAAGTCCACCGGCATAGTCAGCCGATTCGTAGATGCTGACCTGGCGCCCTGCCTTGATAAGATCATGGGCGGCTGCCAGTCCTCCATATCCTGCCCCGATGATTGCTATTTTCATTTTTCCGCCTCCAAGCCGGGTAGTTTCTCGCTCCATTTCAATCCTTCGCGGGCAAAATAATAAGCGCCAAGGAGTGTGATGGGGAGCCATAAAGCTACATGCAACACCAATGTATAACCGGCTGCTATGGCGCCATTTACATTAAAGGCCTTGAGCAGCGCTATACCGGGAGCATCGAAAGTGCCGACATATCCTGGCGCCGAAGGTAATGTTGTTGTCAGATTCATGATTCCGTTCATCAACATCAGCGCAAAGTAGCTTACTTGAAAAGGAAATGCCTGCATAACAAACCAGTATTTTCCGGTTTCCAATAACCAGATGACAGCCGAGGTGATAAAAATCATTAACGCCTCTTGCGGTGAACGAAGCGATTCCAATCCGTCCAAGAATTTTGTGGAAATTGCTTTGCTTTTTTCTTTAAATCGGTTTGGAACCAACCGATCAATAAACCAGTAAATAATTCTTTCAGTACGCATGGGAAACATAGCTGCCAATAAAAATACAACCAAAGCCCCAATGAATGCAGCAGTACCCCATAACGCCAGGTTTTGGATATTGCCCACAAAACCAGATTCCCCGGTCAGTTTGCTCAACCCGGGCAGGTTGAGGAATATAAATGCGAGCATCACTACGCCATCAAAAACGCGCTCCACCAGAATGGTTGCCAACGAAGCCGAAATAGGCACCCCTTCGCGACGTTTGAGGACAACCGCTCTCAATACTTCTCCGGCGCGCGCCGGGTAAATGTTGTTCCCCATATACCCGATTGTCACAATAGGAAACATGGTTTTTGTTGAGATGGGTTTAAGCGGCCGTAAAAGATAATGCCAGCGCCACGCCCGCACCCAAACGCCGACAAAATAGACCGCAATACCGGGGATGATCCACAGATAATGAGCCGTTTTAATGACTTCCCAAACCTGCTCAAGATGCAAACCTCTCAAAGCCAGGTAGAGCAATACAGCACTGATCAATAGGCCAAGCCAAAATTGCCATCGTTTCATAGCTTCCATTCTACCATGGTATACTTTATTAGTTATATGAAACCCCATCCTGGCTTAACGCTTTCTCTCTGTATGATTGTCAGGGACGAGGAACAAAACCTTGTTCGCTGCCTGAAGAGCATCAAAGACGTGGTTGATGAGATCGTTGTCGTCGATACCGGTTCGAAAGACCGTACGCCTGAAATAGCTGCAGATTTTCACGCAAAAGTTCTCCAATACCAATGGCAGGATGATTTCGCCGCTGCGCGTAATTTCAGCATCAGCGCTGCAACAGGTGATTGGATTTTTGTTCTGGATGCAGACGAAGAGTTGGAAGGCGATAGCCGGCGACTGATGCGGCCTTTAATTGACGGCGCCAAGACCGATGGGTTCAGAATCTGGCAGCGAAACCTCACACCGGCCGGCGAGTTGTGCAAATATTACGACCTGCGGTTAACTCGTATATTTCGTAATTCCCCGTCGTTTCGCTTTGAGGGAATCGTTCATGAACAAATTGCCCCTTCGATTTTGCGCCATACCGGTACACTGGCTGATACAGATCTGGTTGTCCTTCATCATGGTTATCAATACACGACGGCCCAGGGATCTACTTCGCGTGCTAGCCGTAATCTGGCGCTGATCCAAAAGGCGCTCGTTCAGACGCCTGATGATCCTTATTTGCATTATCAGGCCGGGATAACTTTCAAACAGCTCGGTAAGCTGAAAGATGCTCAGGAACATCTCCAACGGGTATTGTCGCTCGATTGTGAATCGCTCAGCAGTGATACATTGGAGGATGCCTATACCCGCCTGGCTCAACTGGCAATGGCTGAAAAAGATTACTCGGCCACGATTAAATATGCTACAAATGGACTTCGTTATAACCCGGATAACCTGGTTGCCAGGTATCTGCTTGCGCTTGCTTATATGTTTCTGGGTGATATCAAGCAGGCATACCTATACTTTAAACAAATTCGCCAATCACCAGAGAATTTATTGAACGATATTGGCGAATTGGATACTGTTCTGGCGTATTGTCGTCAGATCCTCGGAGAATAATGTCGCTGCTCGTTGTCACGAATTTAAGCAAATCCTACGGCCCGCAAGATATTTTTAGCGATGTATCAGCGAGTATTCCTAAACGCGCCCGGATTGGGTTGGTCGGTCCAAATGGCGTCGGGAAGACCACTCTGCTGCGGATTTTAATCGGCGAAGAAGAGGCTTCAGGCGGGAAAGTGACCCGAGCGAAAAATCTTTCTGTTGGTTATCTACCCCAGGAAGCTCAATTCGATTCAGCACACACGCTCTGGGAAGAGTGTTTGACAGCTTTTACTGATCTGTTAGCTTTACAGGCGGAATTAAACCGGCTGGAAATGGCGATGAGTAATCCCGATAAGGCCGAAGAAGCGATTCAAACCTATGGGCGTTTACAACAGGATTTCGATCATCGGGGCGGCTATACGTATGAAACTCGTATCCGGCTGACCTTGAGCGGCCTGGGTTTTCAGGAGGCGGACTATTACCGCCCCTTGACGCAGCTTTCTGGTGGTCAGCGTACACGCGCTTTGTTGGCAAAGTTGCTCCTCGCCGACCCAGATTTGCTCTTGCTTGATGAGCCTACAAATCATCTGGATATCGGCGCAGTGGAGTGGCTGGAACGTTACCTGTCGGAATGGGATGGGGCGGTGCTGATTGTTTCTCACGACCGTTATTTTTTAGATCGGGTCGCAACCACGATCTGGGAGATGACCCCTGCACTGGAAGTTTATCCTGGCAATTATTCTGCCTATCTGGCGCAGCGTGAAGCGCATTATCAGCGCCGGTTGGAAGAATACCAGGCGCAACAGGAGTTCATTGAAAAAGAGGAAGAATATATCCGGCGCAATCTGGCGGGGCAGAACACCAAACAGGCGCAAGGCAGGCGCAAACGACTTGAGCGTTTACTCGGAGAGGCGCGCCTTATCCCCCCGATGAAGCAGCGTCGTCTCCACCTGCGATTGCAATTCGGCTCTCGCTCAGGCGATCTGGTGCTGCGCACCCGGCAGTTAGAAGTGGGGTATGCCGATGAAGGACACCCCTTGTTTTCGGTTCCCGATCTGACCCTGACCCGCGGCGAATGCGCGGCCATCATTGGGCCAAATGGCGCGGGTAAGACCACTTTCCTGAAAACACTTCTGGCGCAAATACCGCCATATGCCGGTGAAGTCATTTTGGGTTCCAGCCTGGAAATCGGCTATTTTGCCCAAGCGCATGAAGATTTACGCCCCGAAAATGATTTGATGACTGAAATTCAGCGTGTTGCACCCAAGATGCTGCCCGCCGAAATTCGTAACTATTTAGCCAGCTTCCTGTTTACCGGAGATAGCGCCTTTCAACCGGTGGAAACGCTTTCGGGCGGCGAGCGCGGGCGTTTGGCGCTGGCAAAACTGGCATTAAGCGGCGCCAATTTACTTCTCCTCGACGAACCTACCAACCATCTGGATTTGCCGTCGCAGGATATTTTGCAGACCGTGCTTTCCGATTACCGGGGGACGATATTGCTTGTGTCTCACGATCGCTACCTGATCGACGCGCTGGCGACCCAAATTTGGGATGTCGATCCGCAGCAAGGGATTCTAAGCATATTTGAGGGCACTTACAGCGAATACCGCATGCAAAAAGAGACGGAAGCCGAGGCAAATCGTCCAGTTATCAAAGGTGACAACGCGATGGATGATTTGCCAGTTACCCCAACCGGTAAAAAGGCCGCTGGTAAAACTCTCACTGGCTACCGGCGTCGCCTTCGACTGGAAGAATTGGAAACCCTGATTGCCGATCTGGATTATGAACTCGCCGAAATTACGCGCCAACTGGAGAATCCTTCTGACGATGCCGGAAAAGTCCAACGCTTAGGGCAGGAATATGTCAGCCTGCAAAGCAAGTTGGATGGATTGATGGCAGAGTGGGAAGAACTTCAGGAAGAATAAGCGAAACTTACGTCCTGACCTATGTGCCCCAATCGCGCAGATACAGGAAATCGTATCCAACCGTGCGGTTGCTTAACTTGGCGATAGGCGGCAAAATTCGTTTGAACTGGTTGCGACGAATCAATTCCACCACCCTCGAAACAAATTTCTCTGCGAAACCAGCTTCTATGCAATCTGCTGGACTGTAACGTTGGTCGACCAGCAGATAAAGTAATTGATCCACCTCAGCGTATGTAAACCCCAATTCACCCTCATCGGTCTGGCCTGCCCAAAGATCAGCAGTCGGCGCCTTATCGATGATTACCTGGGGAACGCCGACCTCTCGGGCAAGCTGCCGCACCTGGGTCTTATACAGGTCGCCCAAAGGATTCAGGGCGCAGGCAGAATCGCCAAAAAGAGTCGTGTAGCCGAGCAGAATTTCTGTTTTGTTTCCAGTGCCAACGACCAGGCCTTGAAAGGCCGCGGATTGATCGTAGAGTACGATCATGCGCGCCCGCGCCATGGCGTTGCCGCGCCGTAATTGGCTGGCGTCTGTAAATCGTTCGAATAATGGATCGACCATTTCTGATATTGGAACAGTTAGAGATTGCACACCGGTGGCGTCAATGACCATTTGGGCATGATCCAACGATTCCTGCGACGATGTTTTGTAGGGCATTCGCACTGCCAGAACATTTTGAGCGCCGAGCGCTTCCGCTGCCAGGAAGCAAGAAAGGGCTGAATCGAGTCCGCCGGAAAGACCAACGACGGCCCGCGACAATCCGGTTCGGGTTATTTCACTGCGGATGAAGCTGGTTAATATGGTGCGCGCCAGATCAGTATTAATTGAGAGATCAATCATGTCGTGTGCCTCTTTGATGTTACCGGCCCGAATTTCTGTTTGAATAAGGACTTAAAATTCGTTCCATCTCGCGCATGACCAAACCCGTGCGCTCATCGCGCAAAAGGGGAAGTCGAGCGCGTGTTCGGTGAAGCTGATTCGTATCGATTTCCGCTAATGTGAGTGCTTCAGTTTCGTAAGGGCCATGAGCAACTAATTCACCATTGGGATCAAAAAGCGTTGCTCCACCCCAAAAATGCAATCCATCCTCAAAACCGACCCGGTTGGTATGGGCAACAAAGGCAGTGAACAGACTGGCGTAGGCGCGATTGATGTGTTCGACCCAGCGCGCTGATTCAAGTTGTGGGCTGGCATTCAATCCCCTTCCGGGCGAAGAGGACATAAAGAAGAGCAAGTCAGCGCCATCCAGCCAGAGCAGATAGGGCGGCGAAGCGTGCCAGAAATCCTCGCAAATTAACATGCCGGCGCGCCCGAAACGAGTATCAAAAGCGCAAATCGAATCGCCCCAGGCGAAGAAGCGTCCTTCATCGAAAAGGCCATAAGTGGGCAGGTAAACTTTATGGTGCACGTGTAAAACCCGGCCCTCTGAAAGATAAGCGGCCGAAATAAAAAAGCGGTGGCGTGTGTCTTCATCCACAAAACCAACAACCATATCAAGGTTATGGCTGGCCTCAAGTAGCGGTCGGAATACCGGGTCATCTTTCTCCGGGCGATGCGCCACGCTTGGAACCAGATCCTGTAACACATATCCGGTGAGTGAAAGCTCAGGGAAAATCAACAAGTCGGCTCCCTGCTGTTGAGCATCCCTGGCCGTTGCCAGATGTTTTTCCAGGTTGGCCTCTACATTTCCCAGATGAGAATTCGTTTGAGCAAGCGCAATGGTAAATTTCATTAAGGAATATTTTAACCCATTTACTGGAATCTCTTATGCTTTCGTTTGATTCTGTTTTTGATTGCATACCTTTATGTGGGAGGGTATAATGAGATTGGGAGGTGAAACGCGCTGCTATGAATTTTCTTCTGGATCCAAATGTTGCATATTTATTTCTGGTAATAGGATTTTTCCTGGCGATCCTGTCTTTGTTTTCTCCGGGTACGGGGCTGATCGAAATCGGTGCGTTATTTGCCTTGATCGTTGCGGGTTGGGCAGTTTATAACATTCCGATTAACCTCTGGGCGTTGGCAGTGTTAGTTTTAGGCGTCTTTCCATTTTTACTCGCCGTCCGCAAATCGAAACGCTGGTATTTTCTGGTTGTTGCCCTGGCTGCTCTGGTTATCGGTTCGATCTTCCTTTTCCGAGAGGAGAGCGGAAAGCTGGCAGTCAACCCTCTGCTGGCAACTCTTGTCTCTGCTTTTACAACCGTATTCTTATGGTTTGCGACTCGAAAAAGTCTGGAAGCCATGAATAAACGCCCGGCTCATAACTGGAAAGATCTTGTTGGAAAAATTGGGGTGGCAAAGACCCGAGTTGATAAAGAAGGGACCGTCTATATCAATGGCGAAAATTGGAGCGCATATAGCCAGAGTCCCATTCCGAAAAACACCAAAGTACGTATCATCAATCGCGATGGTTTTATCCTGGAAGTTGAACCTTTCGATACCCCAAAAAGTGAATAAATAACAATCTATTCTGTTTGCTTATAATCTAAAATTATCATAGTCATACCTGGAGGAAAAACTTATGAATGCGTTTGCAACAACAACTCTCTGTCTGGTCGGTGTCGTCATACTTTTGCTGCTCATTTTTTTGACCAGCGCTATAAAGGTTGTCCCTGAATATCAACGACTGGTTGTTTTTCGTTTGGGACGTTGTATCGGCGCAAAAGGCCCTGGTCTGGTGCTCTTGATTCCTTTCATTGACCGTCCTGTACGCGCTGATCTGCGTGAGCAGGTGCGTGAGATTCCCCATCAGGTTTCAATTACCAAAGATAACGCCCCGATTTCGATTGATTTTCTGTGGTTCTATAAAATCCTCGAGCCTACAGAAAGCGTCATTCAGGTCGGTAATTTTGAAATGGCTGCCCAGGGTATGGCAACAACAACCTTACGTTCGGTCATCGGCGGGATCATGCTGGATGATGTGCTTTCGGAGCGGGAGCATATCAATAATATGTTGCGGACTCGCCTTGATGAGGTCACTGAAAGGTGGGGGGTGAAAGTGACCAATGTTGAAATTCGGGAAATTATTCCGCCGCGTGAAGTTCAAGACGCGATGAACCGGCAGATGACCGCTGAACGCGTCCGCCGCGCCGTCGTTACCGAATCGACCGGTACCCGCGAAGCCGCGGTCAATGTCGCTGAAGGCGAAAAACAGGCCGCCATCTTGCGCGCTGAAGGCGACAAGCAATCGGCTATCTTGAAGGCTGAAGGCGAACGCCAGGCGCAATTGTTAAGGGCAGAGGGCTTCTCTATGGCTCTGGAAAAGATTTACTCGATTGCACAAACTGTCGACCAGAAGACGATGACATTGCAATACTTTGATACCCTGAAGAACATGGCCGGCGGTGCAGCTACCAAATTCATCTTCCCGATGGAATTTACCAGTATGCTCTCTGATTTCATCAAGACGCGCGAAAAATAATTGGCGCATCTGGATTTGATATAATTGTTATGTCAGGGCGGGTCTTGATTTCAGACCCGCTCTTTCTTCCTGAAGATGAGAAGAAACGCGTTTCGTTTTTATATGATGCCAATTTGTCAAGCGTTATGGATTACCAGATCGTAGCAGCCACCTGGCGAGATCTTAATGCGTTGCGCCAGCTTGAAAGAGTATGTTTTCCAGAAGACGCCTGGCCTCTCCTGGATTTAATTGCCGTATTAACTGTCTCAAAAGTTGTTCGTTTAAAAGCTGTTGTTAATGAGAATATGGTGGGCTTTATTGCCGGGGACCAGAGTTCAGACGAGAGCTATGCGTGGATAACGACTATCGGCGTTCTGCCAGGATATCAGAGGATGGGCATCGGCGCCGCTTTGCTCACTGCCTGTGAAGCGCAGATTACTAAATCAAGTATCCGTCTCTGCGTCCGTCCTGCAAACCGGGCGGCCATTAACCTTTATCACCAGTTTGGATATGTCGAAGTTTCCATCTGGCGCGATTATTATCAAAAAGGCGCGGATGCGCTTGTCCTGGAAAAACAGCGTTGCTTCCTTTGATCACCCTCAATATCTGTCGGAATACCTGCTTTGAATTATAATTCAGGCATGGAAACAGAGAATTTACTCGATCCTGTTTTGATAACACAGCGCAAGGCGTTGTTGCAATTAGCGGAGCAATTAACCCGCCAATCAATTATTGCTGTTGACACAGAGTCAAACAGTCTTTACGCTTATCAGGAACAGGTATGTCTGATTCAATTCTCAACCAGCGAGGTAGATTATCTTGTTGACCCGCTGGCGCTTGAAGATTTGTCTCCCCTGAAAGAATTATTTGCAGATCCTGCCATCGAGAAAGTCTTTCATGCTGCTGAATATGATCTGATTTGCATGAAACGTGATTTCGGATTCCGGTTTGACAACCTGTTCGATACCATGTTGGCTGGACGAATTTTAGGACGCGCCTCTTTGGGATTAGGAACAATGCTGGAAGCTGAATTTGGGGTGACCCTGGATAAACGATATCAGCGAGCGAATTGGGGGCAAAGACCGCTTCCACCCCACTTATTGTCCTATGCCCGGTTGGATACGCACTATTTAATTCCATTGCGTCAACGCCTTCATCAGGAATTGGTTGAAAGTGATCGCTGGCCCCTGGCGCAGGAAGATTTTAAACGGATGTGCCGGGTTAATGGACGAGCAGGTGATAAAAGCGATGAGACTTGCTGGCGAGTTTCTGGGATGCAATATCTGAATGAGCAGCAGGCAGCGATTTTGAAAGAGCTCTGCCATTATCGCGACCAACAGGCCCGCAGACAAAACAGGCCGGTCTTTAAAATATTGAGCGATCAGATCTTGCTTAAAATCGCCGAAACAAGTCCTTCTGACCTTGGCGAATTACAGTACCACGCGGGTTTAAGCCGCCGATTGGTGCAACACTATGGTTATGGGTTATTGAATGCCGTCAAATCAGGATTGAACGCCCCGCCATTAAAACGGCCTGAAACTCAACGGCGCGATGATGCGTTAATCAAACGAATCGAGGTTCTGAAAAACTGGCGCAAAAAATATGCCCAGATAGCCGGAGTGGAATCGGATGTCATTTTACCTCGTGACACACTGAATAGCATTGCAGAATCCAACCCTCGCCAGTTACAAGAGCTAGAGAAAATAATGTTTCAATTCCCCTGGCGCTTTGAGCGTTATGGAAAAGATATCATCAATATAATGAATAGTATTGAGGAACAATCATGAAACTTCATTTCCTGGGCGCTGCGCAAACAGTCACCGGATCTCAGTATCTCATTGAAGTCAATGGTCATCGGTTGTTGTTGGAATGCGGTTTGTTTCAGGGGCGCCGTGCAGATACTTATGAGCGTAACCGAAATTTTAGTTTTGATCCGAAAACTCTGGATGCGGTGATTCTTTCGCATGCTCACATTGACCATAGCGGCAACCTGCCTAATTTGGTTAAAAATGGTTTTAGCGGTCCAATTTACGCCACGCCGGCTACGGCTCACCTGGCGAATATCATGCTGATGGACTCCGGACATATCCAGGAGGAGGATGTAATTTTTGTCAATAAACGCCGTGCAAAACGCGGGGAGCCGCCAGCGGAGCCGCTTTACACGCAAGAAGATGCCGCGCAAGTAGCGCCGTTGATGGCTGGTGTACCGTATAAAAATGAATTTGAACCCATACCTGGTGTTACAGCTCACCTGGTCGATGCAGGACACATCCTTGGTTCAGCCGCGATTGTATTGGATATCAAAGAAAATGGACGTAAATTTCGCTTCTGGTTTTCTGGGGATATTGGCCGTATAGGAATGCCGCTTCTTAAAGACCCGACTTTTCCGGAAAATGCCGATTACCTTATGATGGAATCCACCTATGGCGATAAACCTCATCGAGACTATATGCTTGCGTATAATGAATTTCGTGACGCAGTGGCGCGAACAGTTGCGCGGCGGGGAAAAGTGATTGTACCTTCATTTGCTGTGGGTAGGGCGCAGGAGTTGATTTATGCACTTAACAAGATGATTCGTGAAGGCTCAATACCCTCCATTCCTGTATATGTGGATAGCCCTTTGGCGGTTAATGCCTCGAATATTTTTAAACTTCACCCGGAATGTTTTGATGAAGAAGCCATGAACTTGATCCGCAGCGGCAAGGCCGAGGCTTTAGATTTCAAGGGGTTAACCTATATCCGGTCGGTGGAAGAATCGAAAGCATTGAATGAGCGAGATGATCCGATGATTATCATAGCCGCTTCTGGCATGGCAGAAACCGGGCGCATTTTACATCATCTGAAGAATAATATTGAAAATCCGCGTAATACGATAATCATTGTTTCCTGGCAATCTCCTGAAACATTGGGCAGACGACTGGCAGATCGCGAGAAGCGGGTTAAGATATTCGGGGAAGAATATTCTGTGCGGGCAGAGGTTGTTACTATTGGCGGTTTGTCGGCTCATGCCGGACAGGATTTACTGTTAGATTACGTCAAAGCGACAAAACCCAGTCTGAAACAGGCGATTCTCATCCATAGCGAACCGTCTATAGGGAATATATTTTGGCAAAAATTGAGTGACGTTGGGGTCAATAAAATAGCGTACCCCGAGTGGCGTTCTTCTATGGAAATCTGATCTAATCTTTGTTATAATATCCCTGCCTATAAGATATGGAGAGGTGCCAGAGTGGTTGAATGGGACGGTCTCGAAAACCGTTGTGGTCCTCGTGGCCACCGTGGGTTCGAATCCCACCCTCTCCGCTGAATGTGTTTACTAACGGCGAATTATTCTTGCATCCGCTTATAATTTATGCTATGATATACAAACATTCAGGGATAAATTTAATGAGCATAATTTATGACCTGTTTGAGAATCACCAAATGTTTGGGCGGTTTTTTTTTAAGTCAAATTCATTATTTCCAGGTTAAGGAAAAGCTATGCCTATCTCATTTCTAACTCGTGATGGCTATCAAAAATTGCAAGAAGAATTGGATCAATTGCGCTCTGTCAAGCGTCAGGAAATTGCCAATCGTCTCCATGAAGCCATGGAGGGCGGGGAGTTAATTGAGAATGCAGAATATGAAGCAGCCAAGAATGAACAGGCTTTCGTGGAAGGACGGATAAAGGAATTGGAAATCTTACTTGCCACGGCTCGTGTTATTGATGAGACAGCCAAAGCAGAGGTTGTTCAGGTGGGTTCGACGGTTACAATTCAGGAACAAGGCAAAGAACCTGAAACCTATACGATCGTTGGGGCTGCCGAAGCAAACCCGCGCGCCAGGCGTATTTCGAATGAATCTCCCATGGGGCGCGCCTTGCTCAATCGTCGTCCTGGAGAAGAAGTTCAGATTGATGCACCGGGGGGTTCCTTTACGATTCAAATATTAGAGGTTCAGTAAAACCTGGGGTAGAAATTTCGCCCCGCGCGAATAAGAGGCGCGGGGCTTTTTTATCAAGCGAGTTGAGGTACAGAAAATGGAATCGGAATTGTCAAATCTTGAACAAACACGAGTTGATAAAATTAAACGGATGCGAGAGGAGGGTATAGAACCTTATCCTACTCGCGCCGAGCGTACACACACCAGCGTTGAAGCCATCCGTTTATTTGAAGAAGCCGAAAAGCGCCAATCGGCCGACGCTGTTGAAGTTACATTGGCAGGGCGGATTCGTTCAATGCGCCCGATGGGCAAGGTAACTTTTGCACATATCGAAGACGGTAATGGAAGAATTCAACTCTTCTTTCGCTCAAATGAGTTGGGGGAAGAAGCAATGACACGCCTGGTCAAAGATTTTGACCTGGGGGATTTTATTCAGGCGCATGGCGTCATGTTCCGAACCCGCACGGGGGAGGTCACTGCTCATGTTGACCGTTTTTGTATGCTGGCAAAAGCCATTGCGCCGCTTCCGGCAGCCAAGGACGAAATGGTTGATGGCCAGGTGGTGCGCCATGCCACTCTTTCAGATCCTGAAACACGTTATCGTCAGCGTTATGCAGATCTGGCAGTAAACCCCGAAGTACGCAAAATATTCCTTACCCGCGCAGCCGTCGTACGCGCCCTGCGTGAATTTCTGGATGGGATGGGTTTTTTGGAAGTCGAAACGCCCATTTTGCAGCCCATTTATGGCGGCGCTGCCGCACGCCCTTTCGTGACGTTTCATAACCAACTTAAACAAAACCTCTATTTGCGTATTTCCTTCGAGTTGTATCTGAAACGTTTGTTGGTGGGCGGTTTTGAGAGGGTTTATGAAATCGGCCGTGATTTTCGCAATGAAGGTGTTTCTTTTAAGCATAACCCTGAATTCACGCAGCTTGAGTTCTATATGGCTTATGCCGACTATGAAAAAATCATGCAAGTCACTGAAGATATGATGCGTTTTGTGGCCGATAAGGCGTTGGGTACACGAACGGTTTCATTTAAGGGGAATATGATCGATCTCGGTTCACCCTGGAAACGGGTATCTCTGCGCCAGGGCTTGATTGATACAACCGGGATCGATATTGATCAATACCCGACTGATGAGACATTATATGCAGCCATGCAGGCGAAAGGGTTAAAAGCTGATCCGAAGGCAACCCGCGGTAAATTGATTGACGGTATGATCGGCGATTATCTGGAACCGACATTTATTCAACCCACATTTCTTTATGACTATCCGCGTGATATTTCGCCCCTGGCAAAAAACAAACCGGGCAACCCGCAAATTGTCGAGCGGTTTGAGGGTTTCGTCTGTGGTATGGAATTGTGCAACGCCTTTACCGAGTTGAATGATCCGCTTGAACAGGAAGCCCGTTTTCTGGAAATGGGACGCGCCTACGAAAGTGACGATGAAGAGCGTCATCCGATGGACGATGATTACTTGCAAGCTATGAGTTATGGCATGCCGCCGCAAGGTGGTTTTGGTATGGGCATAGATCGTCTGGTAATGCTTCTGACCGATAGCCATTCAATTCGAGAAGTAATCCTCTTCCCTCATCTGCGCGCCCGGGAAGAAGAGGAAAAGTAGGGTGCATTTCTTTTGGAATATTCATTCCCCTGGCTCTTCCGGGCCAGGGGAATGTTTTTGACTCGATCGCGAGTTAATATACAATCATTATCTGTTTTATAATAGGGAAATGTGATGCTTTATGATAAATCGATTGGTTGGATCGTATTTAATGAATAACGCGGTACAATATCGCCACTAATTATGGATGAACAAGCGCTGATTCGAGATGCACAGAAAGGAGACTTAGAGGCTTTCAATCGCCTGGTGCTTACCCATCAGGAGATTGCATTTAACCTAGCTTATCGGATGATGGGTGAACAGGAAATTGCCGCCGATGTTACCCAGGATGCCTTTATTTCTGCATTTAAAGGACTTCATTCTTATCGGGGCGGCTCATTTCGTTCCTGGCTGCTGCGTATTGTGACCAACGGTTGCTATGATGAATTGCGGCGCCGCTACCGCCACCCCACGATCTCCCTTGAACCCCTTACCGCTAATGACGAAGAAGTGGAGTCGCCGCGCTGGGTAGCCGACCCGGGGGAATCTCTGGAAGATACATTGGAGAGAGCAGAACTTGAACGTTGCATACAGCACTGCCTGAGCGAACTACCGGCCGAATTTCGAGCGGTGGTCATTCTCGCCGATGTACAGGGGTTGGATTATTCGGAAGTTTCTCTTGTGACTGGTAAACCTCTGGGGACGATTAAAAGCCGTCTGGCGCGGGCGCGTGAACGGCTGCGCGGTTGTCTGCAACAGTTCTGGGAACTTTTGCCTTTTGCTTTCCGTCTTGAAAAGGAGAGTAAATAATGGCTACCACTCAACTGTCTTCCAGAGATTGGGAAGTTTTATCCGCTTTTTTGGATGGGGAGCTTTCTGCACAAGAGAAAGCGCTTCTCGAGACGCGTTTGCAGGAAAATCCCGAACTCCAAAAAGGCCTCGAAGAGATGCAGCGTACCAGGGCGGTTTTACGCAGTCTGCCCCGATATCATGTGCCGCGTAATTTTACTTTAACGCCTGCAATGGTTGGTAAGAAAAGCCAACCGCAATTATTCCCAATAATGCGTCTGGCTTCAATTATGGCCAGTATCTTATTGGTACTCACATTTGTTGGCGAATGGCTGAGTACTTCCTGGATGGCTCAACAGGCCGCGCCGATGGCGGCCATGTCTGTGGAGGAGGAAGTCCTTACAAACCGCGAAATGCCTGGGGCTGAAACGTTACGTCTGGACGAAACTCAGGAGGCATATTCGCCTACGATTTTAATTCTACCCACCGAAACCCCTGTTGCTGAAATGACGCCAATGCCTCTGAGTACGCCGCTCCCAGAGTTGAATGAAATCGAAGCTGCTGAATCAACCACAGAAATGCCCAGGGCTGCCAAGGCTATGCCAACCGAAGAAATGCTTGCGGGAATGGGCGGCGGTGAGCCACAACCGGAATCACCTGCTATGCCTCAAGAGGCCCATGAGGATGCTGCCGCCCCTGAGCCGCTTTTGGCTGTAACTGCTACAGCAACGCCAATTCTGACAGAAACACCTCCACTGCCCTATGCTGGTCAGGCGTCTGATTCGGATGGCGGGGGAACGACTCCGCAAGAATATTCGCTCACTTCAATTATGTCCTCTACGTGGGTAAGGGGGCTGCAAATTGGCCTGGTATTGATTGCGCTTTTCACCGGCGCGACGGCTATTTACCTGCGGCGCAGGCGTAAGTGATGATGTTCGATAAATTCACTTTTTGCCCCAAGTGTGGGGAAAAACTTGTTGAACAAATTCAATTTGGGCAGGTAAGAGAAACATGCCCAAATTGCGGCTATATTCACTTTGAAGATCCAAAAGTGGCTATCGCTGCGTTGATTATCAGAGATAATGAAGTCCTTCTGGCAAGAAGGATCAATGAACCGGGGAAAGGGGTATGGACTTTGCCGGCCGGTTTTATGGACGCCGGCGAAAACCCGGAAGAAGCAGCCCGGCGGGAATGCCTGGAAGAAACCGGTTTGGATGTCAAAATATTATCATTGTTTACCCTGATAAACGGACGCGAACACCCACGGGGTTCGGATATTCTTTTGGTCTATAACGCTCAAATTCAATCCGGTGAATTACAACCGGGCGATGATGTTGATGAACTGGCTTTCTTCCCGATTGAGAATCTTCCGCCTCTTGCATTCTCTTCGACTCGACAAATTCTAAAAAACATTCCTTGAGAGTATAATTTGTTTAAAGTTTCAAAATCATGGATACGTCCCGTTTACCCCCCTTTCGAGTGATAATACCTTTTGCGCTTGTCCTCAGTATTGTAGGATGGGGGGGATTGGCTTATTTGTTTGCTTTTACGCTTCCTACACTTGGGCCGCGATGGCTATTCTTTTTCTTTTCTGTGATTGGCTTAACCGGTTTGACCTTGCCGGTCGTTTTATTCCTGCACTGGCGTTTTCCAAGCAGACCGCCTGTTAATGGCGACACAGTCCTCAGACAATCCATCTGGATTGGGATATATGGAAGTACGCTGGCCTGGTTGCAATTGGGGCGTGTATTAACCTCTCTCACCGCGTTTGTGCTGGCGGGTGTTTTAATATTAGTTGAGGGTATGATCCGTTTGCGCGAACGCAGTCGCTGGAAACCCGATGAGCCAGAGTAATCTAAGAGCACTCCCATCAGTCGATCAATTGTTACAAACCCATCAGGCAGCCGAATTAATTGCTCATCATGGCCGTCCGCTTACCTTACAGGCTATTCGGGCAGCATTGGATGCGTATCGGGAAAAATTGCGTAAGGAAGAAACTGCGCCGCAACAAGAGGCTATTTTTTCTCTGGCGCAAGCGTATCTTCATCAATGGGTAGCGGCGACATTGGAGCCAGTTATCAATGCCACCGGCGTTATCTTGCATACCAATCTGGGGCGCGCCCCTCTGAGTCAGGCTGCACTTAGAGCAATCAATAATGCAGCAGCGGGATATTCAACTCTGGAGTATGATCTGAAAGACGGCAAACGCGGATCGCGCCTCGTTCATGCTACTTCCTTGTTAACCCGAATAACTGGCGCAGAAGATGCTTTGGTAGTAAACAATAATGCAGGGGCAGTTTTACTTGCTCTAAGCGCTTTGGCTTATCGGCGCCAGGTTATTGTTCCGCGATCTCAACTGGTTGAGATCGGGGGAGGGTTTCGTATTCCAGATGTGATGCGGCAATCGGGCGCAAAGCTGATAGAAATTGGCGCTACAAACCGCGTTTACCTTTCCGATTACAAAGAGAGCCTGAATGAAAAAACCGGAATAGTGTTGCATACCCATGCTTCGAATTTTCGAATTATTGGTTTTACCAATGCACCACCTTTGACAGACATTGTTGGTTTAGCTCATCAATCAGAAATTCCATTATTGTATGATCTTGGTTCGGGCGCGTTGCTGGATACAACCCGTTTTGGACTGGCGCATGAGCCGACTGTAAATGAGGGGCTTGCAGCTGGGGCTGATCTGGTTTGCTTTTCGGGGGATAAGCTATTGGGCGGTCCTCAGGCTGGTATCATCGTGGGTAAAGCCGATTTGTTGGCAAAGATCAAGAAACACCCCTTGGCGCGGGCGCTGCGAGCTGACAAATTGTGCCTGGCCGGGTTAACTGCCACGCTGATTCATTATCTCAAAGACGAAGCCGAGCGCGAAATTCCTGTCTGGCAGATGATATCCCGAACTCCCGAACAGCTTCATGCCAGGGTTAAACACTGGGCTGATGTTCTGGGGGTCGGCGAGATTATTGAAGGCCAATCGACCATCGGCGGAGGGAGTATGCCCGGTGAAACACTGCCAACATTTTTGCTTTCATTAAGTACGCGATCACCGGATAATGTTTTAAAACGTTTGCGCGCAGCCCGCCCTCCCATTATTGCCCGAATTGAAAATAACCGGGTCGTTCTGGATGCCCGCACCGTCTTGCCTGACCAGGAAGGGGCTTTATTAGTCGGATTGCAAAATATTTCTGGTCATTAATATCACCAGGCAGCTTGAAAAAATGCAGCCATACACCAATTTATTTATATCCAGAATCTCGGTGGTCTATGTTGAAGGATGAAAAAATAACAAAACAATTCCAGACAAGTGATTCAGATCAACGACAAATCCGAATCACCCTCTTAGTCCTGGTATTATTGTTCATTATCGCGTCTGGTATTATGTTAGCTGCCACGCCCTATGGCAGTGGGCTGATCGGCGACTCGTTTTATTACATCAGCGGGGCGCGAACAATTGCTGCCGGCTATGGAATGGGGCGCATCGCAGGAGATGGAGAATTTTCGCCGACGACGAAATATCCCCCGATGTTCTCCTTGCTTCTGGCAGGCGGTGAACTTATCGGAATAGACGCAATCGAGGGGGCGCGTTGGTTGAATGCAATCCTGTTCGGTTTATCTGTGTTTCTGGCAGGTATTGCTTTGTTGAAAACAACGCGTTCGCTTGGGTTTTCAATATTTGGGGCGTTACTCATCGCCGTTTCGCCTGGTATGATATCTGTCTATTCCTGGGCAATGAGCGAGCCGCTTTATATTGCTTTGAGTATTGCCGGTTTATTGCTATTACATCAATTCTTTGTTGTCAGGAAATGGTTCTATTTGCTCTTTAGCGCATTCGTTATCGCTGCTGCTTTTTTGACCCGTTATATCGGCGGATCATTGGTGCTTGCTGTTGCTGCGATTCTTTTATTGGATAGCAAGGCGAATTTTCGTAAAAAAATAAAAAATATTGTTTTGTTTTGCGGCGTCAGTATGGCGCCTGTTCTTGCCTGGTTTTACCGAAATTATTCGTTAACCAGGAATCTGGCTAACCGGAGAACAGATTTCACCCCTATTCCCCGAAAATTGCTTAGCGATGGCGCTATGACTGTTTGGTCATGGCTCTTGCCGCAGGAAAAATACAGCGATGAACGGTTCATTCTGTTTTCAGGCATTGTGCTTGTCAGTATTATTGCCATGGCAGTGCTTTTGTATCCCCGGATTAAACTCAGTTGGAAAGATAAAGCATGGACTTCGAGTATTCCCTTTATATTATTGGTTTATATCTTCTGCTATGCTGTGTCGCTCTTCATTTCACTGCAGTTGTTTGATCCAACCACTCCTCTTAATGAACGCATTTTATCTCCTGTGCATATCTTATTCATCGTTCTGATTATAGCGGGGATGGAACGAATATGGCGCGTCAGCGGGCGCATTCTGCATATTGGGGTTGTTTTTGCGGCCATGCTCCTCTTCTGGTATTATTCTTCAACCGGATGGGTTTTAATGAAAGAATTGGATGCAAATGGTCAGGGATATACGAATGCTGCTTTTAAAAATTCTGAATTGTTCGCGGTGGTCCGCGATTTGCCTGATGTGCCCATCTATACCAATAATATGGTCGGCGTTTATTTTGTTTCAGGGCGAAACTCTTATACGGTTCCTCAAGCCAACGGTACGGATGAGAAAAGCCTGGCAGCTTATGCTATAGAGGCCGACAAAATCAAGGCGGTAATCCGTCAAAAGAAGGGCGTACTTGTCCTTCGCGATGTGGAGAATATGGATAAGCATCAGATCCCTGTCGATATTTTAACCAGCGGGTTGACTCGAACACATCAGTTCTCCGATGGTGAGATTTACGAATATATACCGTAGGTTCGATTTAATATAATAATGTGAAAGTTTATATGAAAAAAGATATTGATCGCTTGATGGAAGAACGCGGCATTGATTATCTACTGATGACTGGAGCGGGATTTCATAATCCGGCAATGGTTTATCTTACCGGCGGCGGCCATTTTACCAGGGCCGATCTTATCAAGAAACGCGGCGAGCCCCCAATTCTGTTTCACGAAGATATGGAACGTGACGAAGCCATGAAAACCGGCCTGCAAACGCGCCGTTTGTCGAATTATTCGCTAAAAACGTTACTGGAGAAAACAAATGGCAACCGTTCACTGGCGTATGCATTGCGTTACCAGGCTATTTTTTCTGATCTGGGGATTACTTCCGGGAATGTAGCTCTTTATGGTCGCGGAGAGGTCGGCAGTTCATTCGCGGTTTTTTCGACTCTTCAGGATCTGATGCCCGGAATTAAGATCATCGGTGAGATGGAAGATTCCCTGTTGTTTCAGGCGCGGGCAACCAAAACTGATGAGGAAGTCGCACGCATCCGCCGTATGGGGCAAATCACAGTTGATGTTGTTGCAGAGACAGCCAATTTCTTGACCGCTCATAGCGCGCGCGGGGAGGTTTTAGTCAAGTCGGATGGCGATCCTTTGACGATTGGAGAAGTTAAAAGACATATTGATCTATGGTCGGCGGAGCGGGGAGCCGAGAACCCCGAAGGGACCATTTTTGCTATCGGGCGCGACGCTGGTGTACCGCACAGCAGCGGCAATGCACTCGATTCACTCAAACTGGGTCAAACTATTGTGTTTGATATTTTCCCCTGTGAAACAGGCGGCGGTTATTATTACGATTTCACCCGCACCTGGTGCCTGGGTTATGCTCCTGATTCTGTACTGGCGCTGTATGAGCAGGTGTATGCTGTGTATCAGCAATTACAATCTGAGTTAAAACCCGGAAAGCTTTGTTCGGGGTATCAACAACGCGCCTGTGAATTGTTTGAAAAGCTCGGGCATCCAACAATTTCGACCAACCCTCAGACGACTGATGGTTATGTTCACAGCCTGGGACATGGCCTGGGATTGAATGTTCATGAGCGCCCCTGGTTTAACGCCAGTGCAGGTAATGATGAACGTTTACAGGCCGGTTCCGTTTTTACTCTGGAGCCAGGCCTGTATTATCCAGAACGCGGCATGGGGGTTCGCCTGGAGGATACACTCTGGATGCGGCCTGACGGTCGAGTGGAAGTGTTGGCAGATTACCCGATGGAATTGGTGTTGCCCATTAAAAAATGAGGCTGTTTTCTGAATATTTGCTGGTAGAATTGTAGTGCTTTATTTTAAAAAGCTTGATCATGGCTAACGTAAATTCCTCTTCTATTACCCCAGTGCGTATTCTTGGTTTGGAATCATCCTGTGATGAGACCGCTGCCTCGATTGTCGAAAATGGCCGCGCCCTACTTTCCAGCGCAGTTGCTACTCAAATCGAGCTGCATATTAAATACGGCGGCGTTTTTCCTGAAGTTGCTTCGCGCCAACATATTCGGACGATCTATGCCATCGTTGACGAGGCGCTGCAACAGGCGCATACGACATTATCTGACCTGGACGCCATTGCAGTGACGCGCGGTCCGGGTTTGGCCGGATCACTGGTTGTGGGAATCAATATGGCCAAGGGATTGGCTCTGGGCGCCGGCCTGCCATTGATTGGGATCAATCACATGGAAGCGCACTTATACTCTGCGTGGCTGTACGAAAGCGAGAGTACACCGCCCCCCGAACCGCAATTCCCGCTTCTGGCGCTGCTGGTTTCTGGCGGACACTCTGAACTTATTCTGATGATGGATCATTTGAAGTATCAGCGTCTGGGCTATACGCTTGATGATGCAGCCGGCGAAGCGTTTGATAAAGTTGCCCGTTTGATCGGGTTGCCTTACCCCGGCGGACCTTCTATCCAGAAAGCTTCCGAAAATGGAGATCCCAAGGCTTTCACTTTTCCACGCGCTCGTCTGGAGGGTACCTGGAATTTTTCATTCAGCGGTATAAAAACGGCCGTTTTGCGCGTCGTCCATAAGTTGCAGGAGGAAAAGAAACCCATTCCGGTTGATGATCTGGCTGCCAGTTTTCAGGCCGCAGTCGTAGATGTTTTGGTAACGAAAACGATACAAGCGGCGAAAGCCTTTAAAGCCAGAGAAATTCTGGTGGCCGGGGGCGTTTCAGCCAATCGCGCACTACGTCAGGCGTTTGTGTCGCAATCGCCGCTCCCGGTGCATATCCCGCCTCTCAAATATTGTACCGATAATGCCGCAATGGTAGCCTCTGCAGGCTATTTTCGGCATGTTAATGGTTTTCGCGATGAACTGGATATGGATGCTTTACCCACCTGGCATATTGTGGACTAAATGTTTTAAGCAGGATTTTCCCCTAACACTTTTTGAATATCGGCCAGTGATATTGGGCCTTCGCGGAGTATTGCCAGGTCGTCACTGACGCAATTGACGACGGTCGATGCCATTCCTCCTGGCGTACGTCCACCATCTACAATCAGATGTATTCGACCGTTTAACTGATCAAAGACCTGGCGGGCAGTTGTTGGGCTTTCTTGATTGGACAAATTGGCAGATGTGGTTGCCAATGCGCCGGTCATGCGCAACAGCGCACGGGCAAATGGGTGATTGGGTATTCGTACACCAACAGTCGGGAAAGCGGACAGATTGGAAGGCAGCGTTGTAAGTTTTGGCACCACCAATGTCAATGGGCCAGGCCAAAACTGTTCCGCCAGGCGCAACGCTTTTGAACTGATCCCAGGCGTCAACTGCGTTAAATCCGATAAATCGGCGATCAAAACAGCGATGGCTTTATTGCTATCTCTGCCTTTTGCTGCATAAAGCATATCAATGCCCATGGTGGAATTGACTGGAACAGCCAAGCCGTAAACCGTATCGGTTGGAAAAGCGACCAGTTCCCCGCGGAGTAAGGCTGCGGCTGCATCAGTACAGGAATCTGGGTGGTCGCTGGATATGATTCTGGTGTTGAGCATTTGTTTACCTCATCTGGATACACAGCAGGCGGTCTTTACCCGCCAGGTCTTTTTTGATCTGAGCCGTCGTTTCTGGAAGAAATGTTCTTGCAATGTCTAAAGCGGCTGAACCTTGATTCTCTTCGATCTCGAGCAGAGCGCGTCCACCGGATGAGAGCGCTCGCCGGGTATCTGCCAGGAGATTACGGATAATGGCCAGTCCATCGTTTCCGCCGTCCAATGCCTGCTCAGGTTCATTTTGTTTGACGCGTAAGTGTCTCAAAGTTTTTGTTGGAATATACGGCAGGTTGGCGCAGATACAATCCAATGGCCGGGCTACCGGGAATAGCAAGTCGCTTTGAATGAAGTTGATGCGATCTGCTACGCTGTGAGCGATCGCATTTTTACGGGCTATTCGTATTGCAGGCAACGATACATCTGTGGCGATGATATGCAAGTCGGGTAAATGGCGCGCCAGGGTGACCGCAATGCAACCTGTTCCTGTACCCACATCTGCGACTAATCTTTTGCCTGGAGAATTTTTTAACCAGGCCAATGCTTCTTCGACTAATAATTCGGTTTCAGGGCGCGGAATCAATACATCTGGCGTAACCTGGAATTTCAATCCAAAAAACTCCCAGTATCCAAGCACATAAGGCAACGGCTCACCCCTGCCAAGCCGTCCGGCAGCCTGTTGCAAGAAAGCCAGTTGTTCCGTGCTTATTTCAAATTCAGGATGAGATAATACCCAGGCTTTAGATTTGTTGAGGGTATGCTGCACTAACACCTGTGCATCGAGTCCGGGGCTTTCACTGACTGATGAAAGGCGGCGCTGCAATTCGGGCAATAAACTACCCAGCTCACGCTTCATCCTCAGCGATTCCCGATGTTGCCAGACGTTCGGCTTCATCGCGGGTCGAAAGCTCGTCGATGAATTGATCAAGGTCTCCTGCCATTACCCCGGCTATGTTAAAAGAGGACAAATTGATGCGGTGATCTGTGACGCGGGATTGAGGGAAGTTGTACGTGCGAATTTTTTCCGATCGATCTCCACTGCCCACCTGCGAACGGCGGGTGACTTCCAGTTCATCACGACGTTTCTGCTCTTCGATTTCATATAAGCGCGCTTTGAGAATGCTCATAGCCCGCATCCGATTTTGCAATTGCGAGCGTTCGTCCTGGCATTGAACGACCATCCCGGTTGGAAGATGAATCAGGCGAACGGCAGTGGAGTTTTTCTGCACATTTTGACCGCCGGCGCCAGCAGATCGATAGACTTCAATTTTGATGTCCGATTCTGGTACATCGACTTCCACATCTTCAACTTCAGCAAGAACAGCGACTGTTGCAGCCGAGGTGTGAATACGCCCGGAAGACTCTGTTACCGGTACGCGCTGCACCCGATGCACCCCTGATTCGTATTTCAAGCGTGAGTAAGCGCCTTTACCTTTGATTAAAAAGATAATCTCTTTGAAGCCGCCAATTCCGATCTCATTTTGGGAAAGAATTTCAATTTTCCAGTTGCGTAACTCGGCGTAATGACTGTACATTCGAAAAAGGTCGGCTGCAAAGAGTGCAGCTTCATCGCCGCCTGTCCCAGCCCGGATTTCCATGATGACGTTACGTTCATCACGGGGGTCTTTAGGCACCAAAAGGCTCTTTATGTCTTTTTCAAGCGAGGCAGCGAGCGATTCGAGCCTTTCGGATTCTGCTTCAGCCAATTGGCGCATTTCTTCGTCGTCGCTTTCGCGTAAAGTATTGGCTTCTTCCAATTGTTCCAACGTCTGGCGATACTGACGCGCTTTTTCGACAATCGGTTCAATTTCGGCGCGTTCGATTGCCAGTTCTGTTGCTCGTTGATAATCGTCTCCTGTCTGTTCGAGAAGCGAGTTTAGTTCGTTGTATCGATTTTCAATTTTTTCTAACTTTTCTAACATACCTGAAAACACTTTGATAAGAGATTTGTACTCGATTATACCATCAGGCTGATTGGTCAATGAATTTTGGTATAATAATAAAAAGTAGCGAATTTGGATAATATTTGTTTGTTTGGGTTTTGATGGAAATTTAATAACCTGATTCTAAAAGCAAGGAGAGGATTGATGAACGTTGCGACTTTATCTCAATGGCAATTTGCCATCACATCAATATATCACTTCTTTTTTGTTCCACTAACGCTCGGCTTGTCTCTTCTGATTGCAATTATGGAAAGCATCTATGTACGAACCGGCAACGAAATCTATAGACAGATGACAAAATTTTGGGGTAATTTATTTTTGATCAATTTTGCTATGGGCGTCGTCACCGGGATCGTTCAGGAATTCCAGTTTGGCATGAATTGGGCGAACTACTCTCGCTTCGTGGGCGACATTTTTGGCGCACCTCTGGCTATTGAGGCGCTTCTCGCTTTCTTCCTCGAATCCACATTCCTTGGCATCTGGATTTTTGGCTGGGATAAACTTGGTAAAAAGACTCACCTGGCAGCCATCTGGGTGGTGGCTATAGCTTCTACATTATCTGCTTTATGGATTCTGATTGCCAACTCATTCATGCAGCAGCCGCCGGCTGCAAGTTACGCCATCGAGAATGGGCGGGCCGTGATGAAAGATTTCATTGCCTTAATAATGAATGCAAACCTTTTCGTGCAGTTTCCTCATACGGTATTATCGGGGATGGTTACTGGTGGGTTTTTCGTTCTTGGAATCAGCGCATATCATCTTTTTAGAAAGCACAATGTCGACCTGTTTGTCAGATCCTTTAAAATTGCAGCTATATTTGGTTTAATCGCCATTTTTCTGGAAATTGGCGCGGGACATGCCCAGGCGCAGCACATGATTCGTACACAGCCGATGAAGATGGCGGCTGCAGAAGCACTTTGGGAAACAGAAGACCCGGCCTCATTCTCGTTATTCACGATTGTCAACCAGGAGAAAATGAATGACCCCGACGAACGCGATATCGTCAGTATTCGCATACCCGGCTTTACAAGTTTTCTGGCTTATAATCGTTTCTCCGGACCGGTAAAAGGCATCATCAATCTTCAGGAGGAGTACGAGACAAAATATGGACCGGACAATTATGTCCCGTCTATAATCATCAATTATTGGACTTTCCGAATCATGGTCGGTTTGGGCTTTTTGATGCTTCTCCTGGCAATGATTGCAGTTTACTTTTCTGTTCGTAAGAGGGTTGATAAACTTAACCTGTTTTTGAAATTCTTGCCCTTCGCTATTGCGTTTCCTTACCTGGCCAACACGGCGGGTTGGTTGTTGACCGAAATGGGACGCCAACCCTGGATTGTCTTTGGGTTGATGAAGACCACCGATGCTGTTTCTCCAACGCTTACCCCGGCCATGGTTTGGACGTCGCTGATCGCTTTTACGCTGATTTATGGAGCTTTGATGATTGTGGATGTTTACCTGTTAGTCAGATATGCCCAGGCGGGTTCAGTAGAAGAGGGCGAATTTATGCCATCAGAAGCAGGGATTTAATCAGAGGAGTACTGTCATGAATCTCAATATCATCTGGTTTGTCTTGATCGCTATTTTGTATGTGGGTTATTTTGTCCTGGAAGGCTTCGATTTTGGGGTTGGAATTCTCCTGCCGTTTCTGGGTACCGATGATGCTAAACGCCGGGTTATCATCAACACGATTGGCCCACACTGGGACGGCAATGAAGTATGGCTCATCACTGCTGGCGGCGCGATGTTCGCGGCTTTCCCTCACTGGTATGCGACGTTATTCAGTGGGTTCTATCTTCCTCTGTTGATCCTGTTGCTTGCCTTGATTATCCGCGGGGTGGCTTTTGAATTTCGCGGTAAAGACGACAATCCCAAATGGCGAAACGCCTGGGATTGGGCAATTTTTATTGGAAGCGTCGTCCCAGCTTTCTTGTGGGGGGTCGCTTTTGCCAATATGGTTAAAGGGGTTCCGATCGATGCCAGCATGAATTATGTGGGCGGTTTCTGGAATTTGCTGAATCCTTATGCCCTGATCGGTGGAGTTGGCACTCTGTTGTTGTTTACATTTCATGGAACTGTTTACCTTTGTCTGAAAACAACCGGTGTACTTTATGGAAAGGCGCGCCGGATGGTCTCTAATGTGTGGGTTTGGGCATTTGTGTTTGCGGTGATCTTCCAGGCAGCAACCATTTTCTATACGGATATCATGTCGAAACCGGGTTTAATTCTGGTTTCTATTCTTGCCGTACTGGCTGTTGTGGTCGCTTATTTGTTTGTCCGGGCCAGACATAACGGTCTGGCATTTTTGTTGACTGCATTCGCTATTGTTTTGATGGCAGCTCAGCAATTCCTGATTTTATTCCCGCGCCTGATGGTTTCCAGCCTGAATCCGGAATGGAGCCTGACAATAATGAACGCAGCTTCTGGACCGACCACGCTTTCGATCATGTCGATCGTCGCGCTCATTTTTGTGCCAATTGTGTTGATTTATCAGGGTTGGACGTACTGGGTTTTCCGCAAGCGGTTAACTGAGAGACCGGATGCATTGATCTATTGATTGTTTTATCAGGGTAAGCTCAATTACCGGCAAATATATATTTCATTTAGTATCCAGGACGTGAAACAAATTTCCCGTCCTGAATATATTTACAGAAAATGAGAGACGCGATAAGTCCTATGAATCTGGATAAGCGCCTGATTCAAAATGCTGCGGCAGGAAAAGTCCCCTTTTATCTTACCATAGGCTTCAGTCTGGTAAATGGCGTTCTGATTATTGCACAGGCGTGGTTGTTGAGCCGGGTGATCAATTCGGTTTTCCTTGCAGGTTATTCTCTTTCAGATGTAATGTGCATGATGTTTATCCTGCTTGCGGTGATTTTGTTCAGGGCCGCGGCGGTTATAGGCGGGGAAACTTCAGCCAGTTATGCAGCCATTAAGATTAAAACTGATCTGCGCGAGCAGCTTTTTGCACACATACGGGCGCTCGGGCCTGCAAATATTCAAAATGAGCAGACGGGTGAATTGTCACTGAATGCGGTGGAAGGGATTGAAAACCTGGAGGCTTACTTCAGCCAGTATCTCCCCCAACTCATTCTGGCTGCCTTGCTGCCCCTGATTATTCTCCTCATCGTTTTTCCTATTGATTGGCTATCTGGCGTCGTCTTGTTAGTGACTGCACCCTTAATGCCTTTGTTGATGATGCTCATTGGCGATGCCGCCCAGAGCTTAACCAACAAACAGTATGGCGCTCTCAGTCGTTTGAGCGGATATTTTCTTGATACCTTGCAGGGCCTGACCACCCTCAAAATGCTGGGGCAGAGTCGGGCTCAGGTAGCTCGAATTGAAAAGGTCAGTGAAGATTATAAACAAACTACATTGAAAGTTTTGCGGGTTACCTTCTTGTCAGCTCTGGTGTTGGAATGGCTGGCGACGATCAGTACGGCGATTGTGGCGGTTGAAATTGGCATCCGCTTGCTCTACAGTCGTATGCCGTTTGAACAGGCGCTATTTATCCTCATCCTTGCCCCCGAATTTTATATGCCGCTGCGCATGCTCGGCATGCGTTTTCACGCTGGTATGTCGGGCGTTTCAGCCGCGAAAAGGATATTTGAGATTCTGGCAATTCCTGTTCCTGTCCAGCCTTCTCAGATGTCAGGTATCGAACCTGGCGAGTCAAAATACGACATAATTTTTAAGGAGGTTCATTTTACTTATCCAAACAGGTCTCACTCAGCTTTGAACGGGGTATCTTTCCGGATAAATGCTGGTCAAAAAACGGCTCTTGTTGGTGCCAGCGGTTCAGGAAAGAGTACAGTCGCCTATCTGTTGCTACGCTTTATTTATCCTTCTTCAGGCCAGATTTTGATTGGCAATTACCCTTTAGAGGCGTTTCGCCTCGGCGCCTGGCGCGAACAAATTGCCTGGGTTTCACAGACGCCTTATCTTTTTCATGACACATTGGCTGCGAATATTCGTCTGGCCAGGCCTCAAGCAACCGAAGCGGAAATTTTTCGGGCAGCTGCTTTGGCGCATCTGGATGAATTTGTCCAATTATTACCACGCGGTTATGATACGATCATTGGCGAACAGGGCGCCCGTTTAAGCGGCGGGCAGGCGCAACGCCTGGCTTTAGCACGTGCATTTCTAAAAGATTCCCCTTTTTTGATTCTGGATGAGCCGACTTCGTCTTTTGATCCCACAAATGAAATGCTGTTCCAGGATTCGGTCAATGAATTAGCGCAGGGGCGGACGGTTCTGACAATTGCTCACCGTTTGAATACCGTCTATCAGGCAGATCAGATTATTGTTCTCTCTAATGGTAAAGTGGTTGAAGCAGGGAATCATCAGCATCTGTTGGAGCAAAGAGGTGCATATTTTCGGCTGGTTAATACTTGTGAGAGGGAATCATGCGTGTGATGATCCGTTTGCTTGGTTTTTTAAGACCGTACATTGGCTGGGTGATTCTTTCTGTTTTATTTGGCAGTCTGACGGTTTCAAGCGGCATTGGGTTATTGGCAACCTCTGCATATCTGATCTCCTGCGCCGCCTTACATCCTTCGATTGCTGCGCTTCAGGTAGCAATTGTTGGGGTGCGTTTCTTTGGACTCGCCCGCGGCTTCTTCCGCTATCTGGAACGATACGTTTCACATCTGGTTAACTTCAGTTTATTGGCGCAGCTTCGCACCTGGTTCTATCGGGCAATCGAACCACTGGCTCCTGCCCGTTTGCTGGATTATCGCGGCGGCGATTTATTGGGCCGCGCTGTAGGGGATATCGACGCCCTGGAAAATTTTTATGTGCGGGTTGTTTCGCCCCTTGCAGTAGCCGGGTTGACCGTTTTGGGTATATGGCTGTTTTTTGGCCGCTTCAATTTTACATTGGCAGGCGTGCTTTTATCTTTTTTGTTATTGACCGGTGTTGGATTACCTGTTTTGGTGCACAGATTGAGTCATTGCCCTGGCAAAGATATTGTTCTCACGCGATCACAGTTGCGGGCAGATCTGGTCGATGGTATTCAGGGATTAGATACTTTATTGATCTATAATCAGGATACTGCCTGGCAAGAGAAAATTCACACAGAGGGAATAATGTTTGCACACCTCCAAAAGAAGATGGGCAGGATTAACGGTTTTCAGGCGGCATCAGGTAATCTGCTCACCAATCTTTCTGTGTGGGTTATTTTATTTATTGCTATAAACCTGGTCAACGCGGGGCAGCTGGATGGTGTATATTTGAGTGTTCTTGCTCTGGCAGCGATGGCCAGTTTTGAAGCCGTTTTACCGCTTTCACAGGCGGCTCAGTACCTTGAAACGGGCCTGCAATCTGCCTGCCGTTTGTTTGAGTTGGCCGACGCTCAACCTGCAGTCTCTGATGCTCAATCGTCTTACCCTGCGCCGCAAAAATTTGATATTGTGGTCAGAGATCTATCCTTCAGTTATACACAAAACGGCCCTTTGATTCTTGATCACATTAATTTTTCACTGTCCCGGGGAAAAACTCTGGCGATTGTCGGGCCAAGCGGGGCAGGGAAAACGACGTTAATCAATTTGCTGTTGCGTTTTTGGGATTATTCGGAAGGGCAAATCCTTTTAGATCAAAAAGATTTGCGCCATTATGCGCAAGATGATGTGCGTCGATCAATAATGGTGATTTCTCAAACTACTTATCTGTTCAACAACACCATCAGACAAAATTTATTACTTGCCCAGCCGCAAGCCAGCCAGTCGCAAATAGAGGCTGCATGCGTGGTTGCTCATATTGATCAATTCATCCGATCGTTGCCAGAAGGGTATGATACCTGGATCGGCGAGCATGGACGCCAGTTGAGCGGCGGCGAACGCCAGCGACTGGCGATTGCTCGCGCTGTTCTTAAAGATGCTCCGATTTTGATTCTGGATGAACCTACCGCAAATCTGGATGCGCTTACCGAGTTGGATGTGATCCATTCGTTGCAGTCTTTGGCAAAGAATCGGGCCGTGTTGTGGGCGACTCATCGGCTGGTTGAAATGGAACATGTCGATGAGATACTGGTTCTTGATCGGGGACAGATTGTCGAGAACGGCAGCCATGCCGGGTTGATTAGAGAAAGGGGGCTTTATCAGCGAATGTGGCAACTACAGCAGCGGATTTTGTCAGTGGGCATACAAGAGTAAAAAGACAATATTTATCTTGATGCATCAGGCATATTTACTGAAGGCGCGGGAACAAATCTTGAGGTTTGGCGTTTAAACCTTAGAGTGATATAGCCCAGGAGGTTGCCATGCGTCAGAAATTGTTGATTTCCTTTGTATTCTTATCAATTGTCAGTCTGTTCATAACCACGCCTGCTCTGGCGGATGGGATCATCATTCCTGATCCGATCATCTGCAGGAATCCTCCCTGTTCACCTGTTCCTGAAACAATGGCGCAGCTTGCCATTAAATATCACCATGTGGAAGTGACCATTAAAGACCAGGTTGCTGTAACCCATGTGGATCAGGTTTTTTATAATCCGAATGATTGGTCTATAGAGGGGACTTATATATTTCCCTTACCACTGGATGCCGCAGTGAGTGGATTTACACTCTGGGTGGATGGGACGGCGGTTGAAGGGAAGATCTTAGGCGCTGAAGAAGCCCGCCAGACTTATGAGGGAATTGTTCGTGATCTGCGCGACCCGGCATTATTGGAGTATAGTGGGCGGGGCGCCGTTCAGGCGCGAATTTTCCCGATTCCTCCAGAGGGGGAACGCCGGGTTGAACTGGAATATTCCCAGGTGTTAACTGCCGAGAATGGACTTGTGCGCTATGTTTACCCGCTTAATACTGAAAAGTTTTCTGCGTTGCCGCTGGAAAGCGTCAGCGTGAGTGTCGATGTTAGCGCTGCCCAGTCGATTCGCGCCATCTATTCTCCGACTCATACAATTTCAACTGATCGTTTGGGTCCAGATCACTTCAGGGCTGGTTATGAAGCGAAAGAAGTTCTCCCGGACACTGATTTTGCGCTATATTATTCACTGGGTGAAAGTGAAGCTTTCCACACACTTTCCTATCGCGACCCGGCTGATCCTGCTGGTGAAGATGGTTTTTTCTTATTACTGTTAGCTCCTCACCCGGAAGTGGCAACAAATCCGGTTCCTAAGGATGTTCTTCTCGTGCTGGATCATTCCGGCAGTATGGATGGGGAGAAAATCCAACAGGCGAAGGAAGCCTTGCAATATGTCCTTGAGCATCTCAATCCGGATGACCGCTTCAATGTGATCGCTTTCAGTACGGGTATCCAGACGTATGCTTCAAAGCTGCGATCTTCAACAGAAGCCAGGGAAGCTATTGCCTGGGTAGATCGAATCTACGCAGAAGGTAGCACTGATATTAATCGCGCCCTTTTGGAGGCTGCTGCAATGGCCGAACGTGAGCGCCCAACTTATCTCATCTTTTTAACAGATGGCCTGCCTACTGACGGTGAAATCGAGACGGATAAAATCCTGAAAAATTTCGTTCAATCTGCGCCGGATAATCTGCGTCTGTTTGCCTTTGGTGTTGGTTACGATGTGGATACACAATTACTCGATACGCTTGCCCAGGAACAACACGGTGCAACCACGTATGTTCACCCTGAAGAAAATATTGATGAGATCCTTTCGAGCTTTTATGCCAGGATCAGTACTCCGGTTTTGACTGATCTGAAACTTGATTTTGATGATCTGGCAACTTATGATGTGTATCCCGATCCGTTGCCTGATCTTTTTGTGGGATCGCAAATTGTCGTCGTGGGTCGGTACCGCAAGGGTGGGGTAAACACGGTAACCTTGAGCGGGGACGTCAATGGGAAACGCCAGGTTTTCCGCTATTCAGAGCAGAAATTTGTCACGGATAGCCGCTCTTTGAGTGATGCACAACCTGCTCTGCCGCGCCTCTGGGCGACTCGCAAGATTGGTCATTTACTGAATAAAATCCGTTTACGCGGTTCTGATGCTGAGATGATTGATCAGATTGTTAAACTGAGCATTCGTTTTGGCATTGTCACGCCTTATACATCTTATCTGGTTACAGAACCGATGCCCCTTGGCGTTGAAGAGCAGGAGCGAATCGCTCAGGATCAGTATAACGAGATGCTGGCTATGCCCACTGCCATGCCGATGGGTCAGGGGGCTGTTCAGCAGGCTGAGAGTGAGCAGAAAATTGCCGGTGCTGAAGCGCCCTCGGCGCCGCCGGTTGAAGCGAAAGATATTGTCAGGGTGGTTGGGTCGCGTACATTTGTCTTTTCGAACGGTGTTTGGGTGGATACCCGTTTTGACCCTCAAACCATGCAAACTACAAAGGTTGCATTTCTCTCTGATGATTATTTTGAATTGACAAAGGCTATACCAGAACTTTCGCCTGCATTTGCGCTGGGTAAAAACGTTATAGTTCTGGCGAATGGCGGCGCTTATGAAGTCGTTAATTCGGATGTATCCACCCGGCCAATTAACATGCCGCCGACCTTGCCTCCCTCAACGGATGAGCCAGAGATGGAATTGCCAATCGTAACGCCATTAGATAATGATCAACCTGTTCAATCTAAGAACGAGAGGCCTGTCAGTGCGACCTGCCTGGGTGGATTATTGCCGCTTGGATTGGTGTTCATCTTATTGCGCCGCCGTCAATAAAATTTGGTTAACTTTAATACCATCTTTTGACTATAAAACCAAGGCTCCCGCTTCTCAATTGAGATGGGAGCCTTATTGATATATTCAGTTATTTTTGGAGCATTCTCAGCTTGGATCGGCTTCTATAGGCAATTCGATCATCTGATCCAGAATCATCTCAAGAGCCATTGTGTGACTGCAGCGTCCGCGGGTTTTGAAGAAGTCGCAATCACAATCCCATACACCGCTTTGAAAGTGGACTGTATGCGGGTTATTCTGCCCATCGAAGGTCACTGTAAATGCATCAAATCGGATTCGCTCACGCTCTTGAGCATAGCGTTTTGCCTTATCAATCTTTCCGATCATTCCTGAATCCATTGCCAATATCTCCTTTCGGGTGGATGGTGGATATAGATAATAAAAGGCACGCGCCCACAGACGCATGCCTTTATATAAACTGTTGACTATGTAACGAAAACACTCGCATAATGTTTATCTTAATTGTTCCTGATAACAGTATATCCTGCATCAAGCGGAAAGTCAATTACACAGCCAAATTATCAGATAGTTTTAAGGTTGTGATCAGTTTTGTGTTATTGTATTACTGATTCCGATCCAGAAATGATGCGGCATGACTGAACGTGTGGGGCGCACCTGAATCTTTCCTGCTTGAAGAGAGTCGCCAGGAATCATACTGGGGTGGACAAAACATACATTTGGAGCCTGTCCATACTTTTTTGTGTAAAATTCTGCCGCTTCCTGTATCTTAACAGTCATATCTCGTTTAGGATCGTTATCAAACCAGAGCATTCCAATGTCCATAATATCGACTCCTCAAAAAATAGCTAATAGAACTTTTGTTCTATTATAACAAATGCTCTGTAACTTTGTCAAGCAGTTTTCGGAAACAATTTACAGAGGTGCAGCGAGAAGGGGTATCAACATCTCATCAGCGCTCATTCCCCCGTGCCTGCCCTGCATGTGGTTTTCTTTATCTGACCACCAGAAATAATGGTTGTCTTTAGCGATCACCACAAGGTCGCCAATCCGCTCTTCCAATTGAGGGTGCATCACTCCCTGCCCCAATAATCCGGATTCCAGGGTTTCTTCAATGGATAAGGCAATAAATTCATTCTTCCAGGCAGTATGGATATAATCTTTCACTGCTTCCATACGATTGGGCCTGATGTGGAAATACGCCAACCGGTTTTCTCCAGTTGGCATAATCGTAAATTGTTTCATTAAGTCGGGGTGACTGCGCAAGTTATATTTCGAGCATTTCGGTGTGGTGATGAAGCCGTGATCGGCAGTTAGAAGAAAGAGAGTATTTTTCAGGTCAGAATTTGCCAATTCATTCACAAACAAACGCTCGAATTGCATGCTAAAGGCATCAAAATCGGCGTTTACTCGCCGGTCATGGGGCCCAAATCGATGGGCTACTTCATCGAAGTCTCCCCAATACACCCAGATATATTTTCTCTCATGCCTGCAATTCTTCATAATATTCCCCAGGCTTATCCAAAGATCTGCCTGGGTAGTAAATCCGTGGGTTTCAACCTGAGCCATGTGCATGGCTGTCAGGCCGGAACGGGCAATTGATTGATGTAAAAATGCATGGGGGTGAATACCATGATTTACAAGATGCACGCCCAATGTTGGAACAGTCAGGAATGCTTCTGGTTGAAATCCTGCGCGTCTTAATCCGCCATTATCGTTTCTGAAAGCCATTGGCCCCTGAGAAATCATATTGGTCACGATGCCATATTCCTTCAACCACATCTCATACCCCGTTATTCCGTGTTCGAAGGTACTTTTCCCGGTCCACAAAGTTGTTAATGCCGAGGCAGTCGTACTTGGCGCAATTGCTGTCAGCGGCGCTAATACACCTTGTTTCACCAGCTTTGACCAAATGGGAAAATACCCTTCTGCCAGATAACGCTGAAACCAGAATAACGATAGTCCATCGACCAGCAGCAAAATAATATTGTCGTAGTGGTCGCCCAAATTCGACGTTATTTCAGTGTTTAGAAGAGGCGCACCGAATTCAGGAATGTCTAACAGGCGACAGATTGTGGAAGGCAAGTTAACAGACGAATAACCCTCATAATAAGGGCATACCATTTCTCTATCAGTAGGGAAGCTTGTGAATTGTCGATTTGTTAATTGCGGAAGAAGAGTACTGGTCAGGTCGGTCATTTTATTCCATTCAAGTTAATTGTTTTCTGCCCGTAAGAAAATATGAGACTATTTTATCATGCCTGTCTGAATCAACGCTCCCAGGAAGGACTGGCCAGGGCAATCGCATCTTGATGATTATTTCATGGGAACGGATTTCGGAAAATGGCCCAGCACAAGAACTTATTTCCATCTTCCGGGTAAATTATTGACTATTGGAAGGTATCTTCTTGTTTTCAAGAATAAATTGGTCATGATGCAATCGCCCCGAGTGCTGGCTTGACCATTTATTGCGCTTATGTTATGATTTCAAGTGGAGATTAACTGAATGCTTGATGAAAATCCCTCGGGCTTGACCGCAGAAGCCCCCGCTGAAAATGCTGGCGAAACAGACGACATACCTGACCAGCAAAAAAAAATCAATATCCTCGATGATTTTTGGAAAAAAATTGTTCGCTTAGGCTTGGGAGATCAGGTCTTACATATTGGGACCAATGTGTTGTCTCTGGTCTTGGTAATTTTCGTCATTTGGGTGATGAGTTCTTTTTATTTAAAGGCTCAACCGGAGAGCGTAGCAGAAAATTCAGCCCAGGCTGCCATTTTGCCTTCTCCAACGCCTACGTTGAATCCGCCAAACGTTTTGGCTTCAGAAGTTTCAGACCATCAGAATGGAATTTCTCGATTGGTCGTTATGCATACGACCATTCCCAATAAAGCTCGCTATGAAGTAACTCGATATACGGTTGAAAAGGGAGATACTTTAACCTCGATAGCCGATAAATTTGGTCTGGATCCACAGACGATTTTATGGGGTAATTATTATACTCTGGCTGATAACCCTGAGAGTATTGCTCCGGGGCAGGAATTGAATATACTACCTGTCAATGGCACCTATTATGAGTGGCATTCAGGGGATAAGTTGGAAAAAGTTGCCGAGTTCTTCAAAGTTGACCCTGAAGAAATTATCAACTGGCCTGGAAATAAGATAGAAGCTGTGAGCGAAGGTAGTGAACAGGCTACCATCGAGGCGGGCACTTGGCTGGTTGTTCCGGGTGGGACGCGGCCATTTGTTACCTGGAGCGCGCCGGAAATACCACGGAGTAATCCGGTTGTTGCGAAAGCATACGGTTCTGGGTATTGTTCTAATGTAGTAGAAGGGGGAGCAATCGGAAGTGGTACTTTCGTCTGGCCAACAGACAAGCATGAACTGTCTGGATTTGATTTTTCGCCCGAGACCAATCACTGGGGCATCGACCTGCGTGGACATGAAGGTGTTGCGATTTATGCCATCGATAACGGCGTTGTCGTTTACGCCGGTTGGAATGACCGCGGTTATGGCAACATGGTTGTTATTGACCATGGGAATGGCTTTCAATCACTCTATGCTCACCTGGCGGGGATAAATGTAGCCTGTGGGCAAAGCATCTGGCAAACCAATGTTATTGGCACTATGGGTAACACAGGCAATTCTTCTGGCGCTCATTTGCACTTTGAAGTTGGCCTAAATGGCGGTAAGATTAATCCCTGGAATGTATTGCCACCCCCATAAAAATTAAATTTTGCGCGACAATAGGGATATGAAATATCGATCGGATTTACGTCCCTCGCCAATTGCGGGCCGCTGGTATAGTGATGATCCGCAAAAATTACACTCTTCCATAAAGCAATACATCGACGAGGCGAAACTCCCGGATATTAAAGGACAAATCATTGCGATTATCGTACCTCATGCCGGCCATGTCTATTCCGGTCCGGTTGCTGGATATGCTTTTGCAGCAATTCAGAACCTGGCGCCTGATCTGGTGGCAATTATTTCACCCATGCATCAGGCTTATTACCAACCTTTGTTGACTTCCGCCCATGCCGGTTATTATACGCCGCTTGGTTCTGTGATGATTGATGTAGAGGCTGTGGATCAACTTGATAGACAACTGGAAGCTGATCTTGGATTCGGCCTGACGGGGGTAGCCAATGATACAGAGCATTCGCTGGAAATTGAATTACCCTTTCTGCAAGTTGCGCTGAAAAACAAATTCAACCTGTTACCAGTCATGGTTCGTGATCAAAATATGAAAGTATCACGGGTGTTGGGTATTTCGCTTGCAAAGGTTCTGAAAGGAAAGAAAGCGTTGTTGGTTGGCAGCACCGATCTTTCGCATTTCTATCCACAGCAGGCGGCTGAAAGATTCGATCATGAGATGATCAGGCAGCTTGAAGCTTTTTCGCCTGAGGGAATGTTTGCAGCAGACGATGAGGGAAAGGGTTTCGCCTGCGGTTTACCGGCTGTTGCAGCGGTGTTATGGGCAGCGCGCGAGTTGGGCGCGGATCAGGTGAAAGTTTTACATTATGCCACTTCAGGAGATATCACCGGCGATTTTTCGTCAGTTGTTGGATACGCGGCAGCTATCGTTGTAAAGAATCAATGATCATCTGGAATCTTGTCGTCATTGTTGTATTAATTGGGTTAAATGGATTCTTTGTTGCTGTGGAATTTGCTGCTGTTGCTTCACGGCGCGCTCGCCTGGATACATTAATTGAGAGCGACAATCGTTCGTCTAAGGTGGTAAAAAACTGGTTACAAAATCCAGGAGAACGCGATCGGCTGATTGCAGCGACACAATTAGGAATCACGGTTGTCAGCCTGGCATTGGGTGCAATTGGCGAAAATACCTTCGAGGAGATGCTGACTCCTCTCTTCAAGGATAATGGCGTCTATTCTTCATTCGCGATAATCAACATAATTTTGCCGGCGCTTCCGCTTACTTTGTCGTTGATTATTGTGACCAGCCTGCATGTCGTTTTAGGTGAACAGGTGCCAAAAGTGGCTGTATTACAGAAACCAGAGAGGTTTGCCCTGTTTGCCGCGCCGATTATGCAGGTGTTCGGCAAGATATTCGGGGGATTTGTCAGCTTGCTGGATGGCGCCACTCACCTGATACTTCAATTAATCGGGGTTCAACATGAAAGAGAACATGCAACTGTGTTTACGTTGGAGGAGATTAAACAAATCGTTTCTGGGCCAGAAGTTGAGGGAGTGATTGAACAGCCTGAGCGCGAGATGTTGTCGGCTATTTTTGACTTTGGCGAGCTGGTTGTCAGGCAGGTCATGGTGCCGCGCACCGAAATCGTCGCGGTGGAAGCGGATGAACCTTTACAAACAGTTATTGATTTGAGTTCAAAGCACACCGTCACAAAATTCCCTGTTTATGAAGATAACCTGGATCAAATAATCGGTATTATATACATTAAAGATTTGCTTCCGCTTTTTCGTGATCCGCATAAGGCAAAGAATACGGTGCGTTCATTGGTCCGCGATGCACTGTTTGTTCCTGAAACAATTTCAGTTAATAATCTACTGTATCAATTTCGCGCCAGGCGTCAGCATATTGCAATTGTCCTCGATGAATATGGTGGTACAGCCGGGCTTGTTACGTTGGAAGATTTAATGGAAGAAATCATTGGCGAGGTTAGTGATATTTTCGATGCAACGCTTCCCTCGATACAACACTTGCCTGATGGCACAGCCATTATTGATGGATTAACTCTTATTGAGGATATAAATAATCACTTCGGACTCAACTTATACGATGAGAATTACGACACAATTGCAGGTTATCTGCTCGGAAAATTAAATAGAATTCCGAAAATTGGGGATAGTTTTGAAGATTCAGATGCTGGCATCCGGCTTAAGGTCGAAGCGATGGATCGCCTGAGAATTTCGAAGCTTTCGTTGAGTCGACTCTAATCATCATCAAAACTGTCATCTTCGATATTGGGTGTTACCCGGAAGAGGGCGCGTTCACCAAAGCGTTTCTGTATTTCATTTAGAATATCATTCAAGCGTTGATCTTTTAAGGCGTTTTTGTCCCATAGCCCGATCTGGCGGGGCTGCGATGTTAATCCCGAAACCCCTACGCCCAGCAGACGGACAGGCTGACCTGGCTGCCAGACTTTATCAAATAATCCGGTTGCCACAGCAGTAATCACTTCGGCGTCATCCATGGGATGGCTTAATGTTGCCTGGCGGGAGATTGTGGAAAAATTCTGCCAGCGAAGTTTGAGTTTGATGGTTGTAGCGCAGTAATGATGTTTTTGCAACCGGCGAGCGACTTTTTGTGAAAGCTGCACCAGCGTTTTATGTAATGCTTGAGGATCACTGATATCTTTTATGAATGTTTCTTCCTGGCTGAATGATTTAGCCGGCGACCAGGTGATGATTGGATGTGGATAAATACCTCTGGCATGTTCGATCATCTCACGGCCGTTTTTGCCAAAACATCTGATCAGTTCGAATTCATGAGCGTGGGAAAGATCGCCTATTGTTATAATGTTCATTTCAGCAAGGCGGGCTTTTGTTTTCGGGCCGATGCCCCAGAGCATTTCCACTGGCAGAGGGGCAAGAAATGCGGCCTCAGTTCCGGCAGGTATAATAGTCAGGGCAAAAGGCGGCTCTGTCCCTTTAGCATTCATTTTGCCAAAATCGGTTGCGATTTTTGCTACCAGTTTGTTGGTAGCTATACCCAGTGAACTGGGTAGACCAAACTCGTCGCGAATTTCGGATTGTAAGCGGCGTGCGATTGTTTCAGATGGTTCGGGTAAATCTGTAATATCCAAAAAGGCTTCGTCGATTGAAACCTGTTCGATCAGCGGTGTCAGGGCGCGCAGTTTGGCCATCACTTTGCGTGAAGCAAGCGCATACTCTTTATGGCGAGGCGATACAACGATCAGGCCGGGGCATTGCCGGATTGCCCGGCTCATGGGCATAGCCGAATGGATACCAAAGCGTCTGGCAGCGTATGAGCAAGATGAAACCACACCTCTTTCGTCTGGTTGGCCGCCTACGGCAAATGGCTTTCCTCGCAGAGAGGGATTATCGAGTTCTTCTACTGCGCAAAAGAAAGCATCCAAATCCAGGTGGATAATACAGGGCGTCTTTTCCATCCTGTTCCGTAAAAAAGATTAATTGAGTAATTCGTGTAAAGCCTGTATGCGATGATATTCTACTCCAAAGACTTTTACCTGTGAGTCAGCAGCGGTAAAATCCCAAATCTCATTCTGTTTTTTGATTACTTTAGGGTAGCAAATAACGCCGGCGAATTTCAATGCATGACAGGTATCGAGGATGAAGGGGGAAGACAAATTGAGATCATCAGCAGCGAATACGATGGCATCCGCGCCGCCCAGAGAGGCAAAACCAGCGCCAATAGTTTTCAGAAGTCCCTGGCGTAACATTTCTCTGGTTGATGTAGCATTATTTTCTTTTCCTGTAAGCAAGTCATTGAAGCTGCACGGCTCTCCAGTCAATGCTTTCCAGCCGCTTTCATGGGCAAGCAGATGCTCGATTTCTGTTGGGGTCTGGCTAGCGGTGAATAGAAGAACGATGCTGGGATCAATATTGCCACAGCCAGTTGCAGAGGGTAACCCTTCCAGCATTGAAAAGCCCAGGCTGGTTTCGAGTGGCGCGCCGTCTTTGATGGCAGCGAGATTGGGGGTGTTGCATAAATGGATACTCAATAAGCGACTGATGTCAGAATCATGCTGGTGAATGGAATTCCATATCCAATGGTGACAAATACAATCGCCTCCATAGCGGCGAATGCCCTCTTCAAAGAACTTGTGTGGGAGCGCATAGGCGCTGGCATAGGCCGGAAGGTTTGAGAAAAAGGCTGTCTCGCACAGCAGATACTGAGGAATGTCAGGGCGATGGGTTAATCCATATTGGACAAGATTATGCGTCAAGCGGTTTAAATCGGGAGCGTATTTCATGCAATTTTCCAGGCGAGGCAGGTCGTTCGTTTCCAGCCGATGTTTGAGTTGCCGGAATATATTAGCGCCGTTGGCGAGGGTGTATCCGATAGCATCCGCATTATTAATCAGGTGCATGATATCTGGAGGAAGGAGCTTTTCTGGTTCTGCTGCGACCTTACCCTGCCTGATAAGATTTTGATCGATTGTTGACCAGTGAATTCCCCTGAAAACAGGTTCAAGAATCAGCATAGTTTGCTTCCTCCATGATCAGTCTGTATCCTTCCATGCCGATAACCCATTCCTCGTCAGTAGGCATAGATAGCACGCTGACTGGCGAATCAGGTTTGCTTACCAGAGTTATGCAATCTGGGGGTGCGTTCTTATTTTTTTCGGCATCCAGAGTTATTCCGCACCATTCCATTGATTGGCAGGTGTTCTCGCGAACACGCCAGTTTTGCACGCCAATGTCGTCTGTGAAGATAAGCGCATCCATGCCACTCAACACTGCAACACAGGCGCCGATATATTTTTTTAATCGGTGAACATACATATCAAATCCCAGGGTCGATCGTACATCTTTCTCTTCATCCATGCGCTTGATCAGATCGCGAATGTCGCTCGAGAAACCTGATATTCCCAACAAACCACTTTTTTTATTAAATAAATCGGTCAGTTGATCAGCGTTATAGCCTTCGTTTTCGATCAAATGAAGAGGAATGCGGGGGTCCAAGTCGCCGGTGCGGGTGCTCATCATCAGGCCTGGAAGCGGGGAATAGCCCATCGAGGTATCGATCGACAGCCCACCACAAATTGCCGCCACACTGGAGCCGCCAGTTCCTAAATGACAGGCGACCATCCGAAGAGATTCCAGTGGTTGATTAAGAAAGGTGGCCGCGGCGTGGGTTACATACTGATACGAAAGACCATGAAAACCATATTTACGTAAACCATATTCCCGAATCAGGTGGGCTGGCAGGGCGTATGTATAAGCCCACTCGGGCAGGGATGAGTGAAAAGCGGTATCAAAGGTAAGATATTGGGGGATACCAGGTAAAAGACGCTGGCATTCTTGAATGACGCTCAATGAATTGGGGTTGTGGATGGGCGCCAGGGGAAGGCACCCGGCCAGCTTCTCCATGTTTTCGGGCGTCATAAAAACTGATTTTTGGAAGACGCTGCCGCCATGAACAAAACGATGCCCGATTAGGTCCACCTTTATGGATTTCTCTTTTAGATGCGCGATAACCAACCGGGCGGCTTCGGAATGATCATTTATGGGCGTCGTTAGTTTGTCAGCATCATTATTGTGGTGATGTTCGATAAAAGATGGCTCGCTTCCTTTAACGCCTACCCTGTGTGCTTTTCCCTTAACGATTGTTTCCAGATGATCAGGTGGGTGAGCAACATACACTTTGTAATTGAGAGAAGAACTCCCGCAGTTAAAAACCAGGATGTTCAACAAAAAAACCTCCATGCAGTCAGACGTGTTATCGAAATCAATCAGCAATTGACTTGATCATTACCCATATCCTAACACCGGCTTATTGATCCGGCAAGTTACATCAATACGGGAGACAGCCTGACAAATATCATGGCAGGTAAATTAATGATGAGCCGATTATTATTTTATTGTATTCAGGCAACTCGAAGAAGTTTCTTCTACCAGGGTCAGGTCAAAACGGTCGGGGGGTTCAGAATAATAGCTTTTGTCTTCCAATAGTGGATAGTTTGTTCCGAAATAATGATTGAAGATATAGCGGAATGAATTAACCGGAGAAATGGATTCGTATAATTGATCGGCGCCATTATCCGGCAGATAATAGGCATTCAGGATTTGCATCCGATTTTCAGAGCGAATGCCATGGTCGCCTTGCAGTACAATAATTGGCGGCGTTTTGGATTGGGTAATGATCGCCTGCAATAGTTCAGGCAGCCGGTTATCGAGGAAAGCTACCTGGTTGGCGTAACCTTTTTGGAACAATTCTTCAGTCGAAGGCAATCCCATGTCCTCGCGATAATACAGGTCATCTTTGATCAAAGAGCCATCGGGAGTAAAAATGAAAGGCGGGTGGGGAACCATGAGGTGGACAAAGACGAATTTTGGTCCCTGAATTGAGGGAATGTCTTTAAGTTTATTAAGAATATAGCGCTGGATGGTAGCGTGGTCGTTGTAGGGAAACATGATCGTATCGATTATACGGTTGAATGCGTTTATGCGGATGTCGACCACAATCCGGACAGCAGTACTATTGATTAACAATACTTCGAAAGGCTGAATTTGCATTAAGAAGCGCGGCGGCTGTGGGGGGCTGAAAACCCTTGCTGATCCGGAAATTTCGGGCAGGCCAAACCCGCTGCCGAAGACAATTGTTTGATAACCAAGATTTTCCAATTTGGAGCGTGCCAGCGAGTAATCCAATGGTTCATCCAACATGTCCTCGTCTTCGATCCCCTCGCCAACATTTTCGAGATAATCGAGGTTGAGTGATGAAACCAGGGAAAGTCGTGTTTGAGCATAGTTGCTGCGGCTGCAATTGGCCACGTAAAAGCCCATTTCGCGAAGCTGGTTGAGAAAGGCGGTATTGTCGTAGTGCACATCATCCAAAATGGCATCGTGACGGGCATACATATCCAGAATAATATAATAAATATCAGGCTGATGACCATCAGCGATTTTTAATGGATTGGATGATAGGGACTCATCCAGCCATTTGGACCATTCGGGGGAAAGGTGCTGTTCCGATGCTGATAATTGATTGGATGGTTCGTCTGTTTCTTGAAGGATAGATTGGCTGATCTGAAATATTGGGAAAAGAAGCAGCAGAATGCCCACCCAATTCAGCAACTGTGTGGCTGCAGAAAAATCGCGTAATACTCGTATTGATAAAAATAATCCAATGGATAAGAGAACAATATATATTGTTCCCAGTATTGTGTGCCGCCCCAAATTCACGCCCAACAAAGGATTGTCTCGCAAGAGGTTGTAAAGATGGCCATAGGAATAAAAAAGGACCAAAAGGAAGGTCGCAACCACTCCTGCTTTACGCCAGTTTTTTAAAGGTATCAGCGCTAGAGCAAGAATCAATGCGGCAAGAATGATTGAAATGACCAGTGGGCGGAGGGCAACAGCCGGTTCGACCTCTGTGAGATTGTTAGCTAACAAAGCCAGAACAGGGTAGATGGCAAACAGAAAAGTGTGAAAAGGATAACGTTTCAAAGGATTAAAGCCTTTCACGGCAATGATTATACCCCTTAATTGTTTGGTGAATGATTAACGCCCACCGGGGAGCTAACGGGTGTTTTGCGCCCTTGGTCCGACAGATACGTGTCGCGCTGGTACAGGCAGGGCCAGTGTCAGTGTCAGTATAAATCACTCACAGAATAAAATCGCTGCCCGGCGAGGTCTTGGAAGTGAAAAAATGTCAAACAGAGGTCAAGGCTCTTTTCATGAAAATCTGAATGGTTTGAGCGACTTTTTCTTTAACGAGGTTTTATAGCAAATGTGTTAAAGAAATGTCGGTTTTGTTAGATGTTTAGGTGATTGCCTGAGTTATCTGACCAATTTCATTAACAACTGTCACGAAAGAGGCCAATGATTTTCCCATTTCTGAAGCGACAACTCTAAATCCCAGTTCAGCCTCATCAACTTGTGCGGCATCGGTGGGCGCATTGAAAGAGTCGGTGATTTGATTATTCATGCGATTCTCCCTATATACGGTGTAAAAAGATAACTCCAACTGAGAATCGATACCACGAATTTATGGCGCGCAACGAATTTTCAGTGCATGCACTCGTAACAAACAAAACATCCCGGTAATCTTTATGGCCGGGGCGTTTTGTTCAACCAGTAACTTTTTATTTGTAAAATTGATTTAACCATCTCCGGGGCGGTTAAGCGCTCAGGTCGATCATGTGCCCTGAATTCAGCAAGCCAGCCTCGTTTAATTGGGTGAGCAAAGACTGCTGTTGTTCACTGGTCAAGCTGGATAAATTATACTGGCTCAGGATTGATTGCAAGGATTCTAAAGCAGAGACGTTGATCCCTGAGCTTTTACTGCTGGACTCGCCTTGCTGTGGAGGCGGAGGCGGGGGCGGCATCAACGAGCGTATCTCCTCATCGTCAAAACCGGCCGCTTCGATGGCTTCTGACAACCCTTTACCAGGGCGGATGCCGGCTTCGCGGAAGGCGTCGAAGATTTCTTTGACGTCGTCGGAGGTGAGGTTTTCAGGATCGTACTTCGATAGAATATCTTCTACCTGTTGCTGTTGATCTTCGGTGAGCGTCTGCGAGCCTTGCATCTGGTCAAATCGCTGCATGGGGCCAAAACCTTGAATACTATTCATCATCTGTTTTCCTTGTCCTTTCTTTTTGTTTTGATAATGTGTACATGGTTGGATGCGATGATCACATTATAGGAATCGAAAATTTAGATTTGGTATAGAGTTGATAAAATTAGTGTGAATAAGTATTAAGATGGCAATCCAAAATGGTTAAACCAGCATAAAAAATGCTGCTCAATTTGCCAACAATGGTTTGTGATATGGGTGATCTCTGCGGGATGTTTAAAAAATGGGGTTTCAGGCAGCAGTTATAAATAGCGGATTATTGATTACCATGACGGAGAAGAAATTCTTTAGCAAGCTGGTTGGTTTTAGGGCTTCTGGTTCTGGTATGCCCTTCAATGAAGCCAATTAATTCAGTTCTATTCTCATACTGGTCAAAAACAACATCGAATGCTTTGATAATGTCGCCAATCAAATAATCCTGTTGTTTTGGCGGAAAAATTGTATCATTCTCTATATTGATTAAATATGGAATGATTTTCTTCATCAAATCCGGTTTGTTGAGCATGATTTTAGAGCAATTCCTGATGCAGCAACTGGCGGTCATAAACTTGGCATCTCGGATGTGCTGCATATATTTGCCAATAATGGCGTCTGTCAGGTTCTGCGTATCTACTTTGGACAAATTAGCGATAATAGTGAGGCCGATATCCCGATGATATGAGTTCTTGTGATTCAATAAGCGATAAAAACTTCTCCAGTGTGGATAGAATAATTCCGGTTTGATGTAACTTGCCTCAGAGATAATCTCGTAGCAGTGATAATAGACCATGATATTCTTGTTCGAAATCATCTGCTCGATGAGCAAGTTGCGTAATACTTCATCACGCTGAATTTGTTTGATATATTTTTGCCTGTCAAAATCAGGCTTGCTAATATCGCCAAGTATTGATGGATCCATGTTTACTGTTGTAACCTATCACATTTGCTGTTTGCATAAGATTGTTTTCAGTTCTTTCATTATATTGGGTAAAATATGACAATCGTGTGTCGTGTTATGTTTTTCAGTCAGTGGATTTTACTTTTTATAAGTAATCTGTTATACAATTTAGCAGGATATTGCTGTTTTGTGGAACGGATAGGAATCCTGCTTTCGCTTCAATTTATTTATCAAGGAGAATAAACATGCAAAAATCGATCCAGTATTTTGAAACCCCCGGTAAAGGAAACACGGATGATACCCTGAAGGCTGCACGAGCAAGGGTGGAGGAGTTGGGTATCAAACAACTGGTTCTGGCTACGTCGCACGGATACACGGCCAAACGCGCTAAAGTCATCTTCGAAGGACTTGATATCAGGATTATCCCAGTTGCGATTTGCGCGGGATATGCCGAGGAGGGCTGGACGATGAGCATGGCGGAACGCGAATCGCTGGAAAAATTAGGTTTGCAGGTGTTGGTCACAACGCATGCCTTGAGCGGGGACGCCAGCGAGGGGATGGGGGTTGCCGCGGCGAATACGGTTGTGCGCGATACACTATATCTTTTTGGACAGGGAACAAAAGTGGCGGTCGAGGTGACGTTGATGGCAGCCGACGCCGGGTTGCTGGATATGTCAGCGGAGGTGATGGCGATTGGAGGAACTGAAGAAGGGGCGGATACAGCACTGGTGATCAAGCCAGCCTACAGCCGCAAGATTAAATCGCTGCGCGTCCGAGAGATTGTGACAAAGCCACGGTAAGGGAAAGAAGCTAATTAATCCAAG
>CAZDAW010000016.1:0-46694 GCA_964503685.1 uncultured Anaerolineaceae bacterium
GATTGATGCATCATCTGTTGTATTTTCTTCTGTAGAGCAAGTAAAACCGAGCATGGGGGTTATCTGGATTTACTCTAAATGATAAAACAGGCAAACAGCATGGTTGTCAGACATAAGATGCAATTGCCCTGACAGAATGGCCGTTTAGGTTAATTGCTTGAAAATCAGTATAATAGACTCATGTTTCCTAACTCAACGATTAGAAAGGAGTTTGTCCCATGAGTCCAAGCTCTGAAAACAAGAACCGGCGTATTACCGCCACACCCCTCAAACGCCGCCTGCCGGTTCCCTCTGACATCGAAATCGCCCAGGAAGCCGACCTCAAACCCATCACACAACTGGCTGACGAACTCGGTCTGCTTCCCGAAGAACTGGAGCTATATGGCCCTACCAAAGCTAAAGTCAAACTGGAAGTTCTGGAACGTTTACAGAACATCCCCAATGGCAAATACATCGATGTGACTGCCATCACCCCCACGCCGCTGGGCGAAGGGAAAACCACCACGACCGTCGGATTGAGTCAGGCGTTGGGCGCTCACCTGGGTAAGAGCGTTTTCACCTGCATCCGCCAGCCCAGCCAGGGTCCGACCTTTGGCATCAAAGGCGGGGCCGCCGGCGGCGGCTATAGCCAGGTTATCCCGATGGAAGATTTCAACCTGCACCTCACCGGCGACATCCATGCCATCACTGCCGCCAATAATTTAATGGCAGCCGCTATCGATGCGCGCATCTTGCACGAAGCCGGCGCCACCGACGAGCAGCTTTTTAATCGCCTATTGCCGGCCAACAAACAAGGCGAACGGCGCTTTGCGCGCGGCATGCTGGGACGGCTCAATAAACTGGGCATCTCCAAAACCAACCCCGACGACCTGACCCCTGAAGAACGTCGCCGTCTGTGCCGGTTGGATATCGACCCTGCCACAATCACTTGGCGGCGGGTCATCGATACCAACGACCGCTTTTTGCGCGGCATCACCGTCGGTCAGGGTGAGGAAGAAAAAGACTTCGCCCGCAAAACCGGCTTTGATATTACCGTCGCCAGTGAAATCATGGCAATTCTCGCTCTCACCACCGATCTTTCAGATATGCGCGATCGCTTGGGCAGAATCGTCATCGGCCTTAACAAGAATGGCGAGGCCGTCACTGCCGATGACCTGGGTATCACCGGCGCATTGACCGTGCTCATGAAGGACGCCATCAAACCCACCTTGATGCAAACCCTCGAAGGGACGCCGGTCTTCGTTCACGCCGGGCCGTTCGCCAACATCGCTCACGGCAACAGCTCGATTATCGCCGACAGGATCGCTCTCAAACTTGCCGATTACGTGGTGACCGAATCGGGCTTCGGCGCTGATATTGGTATGGAAAAATTCTTCGACATTAAATGTCGCTACTCCGGACTGATCCCCAACGTCGTTGTTCTGGTAGCCACTGTCCGCGCGCTGAAGATGCACGGCGGCGGCCCTAAAGTGGTCGCTGGCAGGCAACTTGATTCGGCCTACACTGATGAGAACCTGGATCTGCTGAGTAAAGGACTTTGCAACATGGAGGTTCACATCCAAAACGCGCTCAAATTCGGCGTCCCTGTGGTTGTGGCAATCAACAGCTTCGCTGCCGATACACCCGCTGAACTGGCGCTGATTAAAAAAGCGGCCCTCGCCGCCGGCGCTGATGACGCCTTGATCTGCACGCACTGGGAAAAAGGCGGCGAGGGCGCTCTGGAACTGGCAAAAGCCGTGGTCAAGGCAGCCGAAAAGCCCTCTAAATTCCAATTCCTCTATTCATTGGACCTTTCGATCAAGGAAAAAATCGAAAAGATAGCCAGAGACATATACGGCGCTGATGGTGTAGATTACACTCCCGAAGCCGAACAGCAGATTGCCAATTATACTCGCCTGGGCTTCGATAAACTGCCCATCTGCATGGCCAAGACGCATCTGAGTCTGAGCCACGACGCCGCGCTCAAGGGCGTACCGAAAGGCTTCCGTGTGCCCATTCGAGAGGTACGCGCTTCTGTGGGCGCCGGCTTCCTCTATCCCCTCTGCGGAACGATGAGCACCATGCCCGGTCTGCCAACCCGCCCGGTATTTTACGATGTTGATCTGGATGTTAAAACCGGCAGGGTGATGGGATTGTTCTAAATTAATATTACCACCCATAATAAAACGTCCCCCATAAGGGTTAACCTGATCCTCTCCCTTATGGGTATCTTTTTGCTGTTTGGTTATTTACAGGTTGAGCCAGCGGGAAACTGTTCGAGGTAAATCGGCCAGCAAACCCTCTTTTTTCGAGCATGGGGGAAGCGATTCGATAAACGCTCGACCATAAGATTTGCCCAGAATCCGCTTATCAAGGACGACGACTGCTCCGCGATCAGTTTGAGAACGAATCAATCGCCCGAACCCCTGGCGGAAACGCAGGATAGCTTCCGGAACGCTATATTCGTTGAACGGGTCATCAAACGTTTCCGAACGCGCCGCTACAATCGGATCGGAAGGCACATCGAAAGGCAATTTGACGATCACCAGCACCGAGAGCGCCTCGCCGGGAATGTCAACGCCCTCCCAGAAGGAGCGCGTCCCCAGCAAGACAGCTTTTTCGGCCCCGCGAAAAGTTTCCATAAGTGCAATTGGCGATGCGCCTTCGCCCTGCTCATAAATCTGAATGCCATCCGCCGCCAGCGCCGGTGCAATTGCCTGAGACGTTTTTTTCAACTGGGCATAGGAAGTAAACAAAGCAAGCGTTCGGCCGCCTGTCGCTTTGCAAAGCGACTTAAGCGCTGTTTCGACAGCGCGCTGGTAATGGTGAACATCGGTCGGCTCAGGCATATCCTTGACAACATACAAAAGGGCCGCGCTTTCATAATCAAACGGTGAACCCAGGGCCAATTCATCAGCTTCATCGGCAAACAAACGGTTACGCAAGTAATCAAATTCACCCGCCGTTGTCAGGGTCGCTGAGGTTAGAATGACGCTTGCCTTCTCATGCCACAAATACTTTTCCATCAACGGGCCAACATGCAAAGGCGCGACCTGCAGGGCCGGCATACGTCCGTTGGGCGGCAACTCAATCCAATAGATTTTATCCGGTTCCGGTTTTCCAATCAGCGCGACCATGTTAACATGCGCCTCGGTAAGCCTGCGGTAAACGCTGCCCAGATTATTTTGCGTATCTTCCAATTCCTCCATGCCATTAGACACCATCTCACCCAGATTTTCGTAGATCTGTTTGATAAGGTTAAGCAGCAATAGAAGCGTCTCCTGCGTCTCTTCCCACGCCATCTCAACTTCACTCCACTGAGGGAGTGTGCGAGTTGACGGTAAAATCCGTTCCTGCTGCGTGTAAGTACCAACAGGACGCCCATCACGCTGATCAGCCATAAACTCGATCAAAACCTCGAAGAAATTCCGAAACAGGTTTTCGAGGCGGAAAGAGATATCCGTGGCGCGCTGGATTAACTGGTTGAATGCAGCAAAATCAGAAGGCCGCAAAGCATCACGCGTGCTGCTCAAAGCATGCCCCAAAATACCCGACGTAGCCCCCCCCAATTCACGCAGCATTCGCTCTAGGTCAAATTGTGTTATCCGGTAACTAAGAGCGCTGGTTGTAGCCGATTCCAGATGGTGAGCCTCATCAACAATCAAATAATTGTATTCGGGCAACACCCGGCTGGCAGTGATCACATCAGAAAGCAGCAAGGCATGGTTGACGACCAGGATATGCGCGCTCTGAGCTGCCTGCCGAGCCTGGTAAAATGGACACGCGCCGCCCGTATGTTTGAGGCAATTCTCAGTCGAACATCCATCATCCTCTGCCGAAAGATGTGCCCATACATCCTTTTCAGCAGCCCCGTTCAGGTTGATCTCACCCCGATCGCCGCTTCCGTTCTCATATAACCACACCAGAACTTTTGCCAGCACTCGCATCTCTTCGGCATTGCCCGGGCCGCGCTGGCGCATAATTTCCAGCCGGCGCGGACAAAGATAATTGGACCGGCCCTTAAGCACCGCGGCGTGCAAATCAATATCCAGGGTGGTTCTCAAATCAGGAATATCTTTGCGAATTAGCTGATCTTGCAAGTTGATTGTATTGGTCGATATGACCACGCGGGTATTATTTTGCATCGCCCATAATGCTGCCGGTACAAGGTAGGCAAAACTTTTACCTACTCCGGTTCCAGCTTCTACCATCAAATGCCGGCCTTCAGACAACGCTTTGGCAATCTGTCGCAACATTTCAACCTGTTGCGGTCGGTATTCATACTGTGGATTTTTGTGAGAAAAAGGGCCGCCATGTTCAAGAAGAGCAGCCACCTCATCTACATCCAAGGGCGTCGGTTCATCAACCGGCTGAAGAGGCGTAAAACTTTTTTCAGGTGGTTCACCAAATAGCGGGCCATGGATACCATCTCGCGTTCGCCGTGCCTGAACCGGCTCGCGCGCCTTGATGCGTAAGATTTCCTTGAAAATATATGAAGCCCCCCATTCGAAAGGTTCACTCAACCGCACAAACTCAGCCAACATTTCAACCGGTAACTCGAGCGACTTCTCATAAAGCCGGTTAAAGACAGCCTGGGTAACCAGGGCGTCATTCAAAGCGCGGTGAGCGCCCGGATGCAAAACGCCCAACTGTTGCCCCAGGGCTTCCAATCCATAACGCGTGGCAGTCGGTAATAAAACGCCTGCCATCTCATAGGTATCTATTGTTTCATTAAAGCGTAACGCTCCGTGAGCGGCAAAAAATGACAGATCAAAACGCACATTATGGCCCAGAACCGGCAGATCGCCAACGAAATTAACCAGTTCAGGCAACACCGCTTTCAACGACGGCGCGTTGCGCACCATGGCATCATTTATTCCAGTCAATTGATTAATGAAAGCGGGAATCGGGCGCCCCGGATTGACCAACGTCTCCCATTGTTCTTCAATGCGCTTGCCGTTAAACCGCACTGCCCCGATCTCTATAATGGCATCCGTTTTGGGATCCAGACCGGTAGTTTCGATATCCAGGGCGACAATGGAAGGCATGGAAAGGATTATACCACCATAGGTTCAACACACCCTGGCAGATCATTTACCGGATTATTAACCAGAGATGAAACCGGATAAACCGCCATTTTTTCTGAAGGGTACGGCCTCAACAAGGCAGACAGATCTTTTACCGTTGCATCGGGCGTCAACCAGTTCCAGGAAGCCGCAGCATCCAACATAACCGGCATCCGCTCGTGAAATTGACCGACGCACTCATTCGCCGGGCAGGTGATGATCGTCGCTGAATGAACTTCCTGCCCTTCGGCATCCTTCCAGGTTTCCCACAAACCGGCAAAGGCAAAAGGTTTAGCCGAAGTCAAATGAAAATAATAAGGCGCCGATTGCACACTCTTCACCTTTGGATTACGCCACTCATAAAAACCGTCCGCCAGAATCAAGCAACGGCGACGGGCAAACGCCTGCCTGAAAGCGGGTTTCTCGCTTAAAGTTTCAGAACGGGCATTGATCAAACGGTAACCAATCGACGGGTCTTTTGCCCACGAAGGAATCAATCCCCAACGGCGCATTTCCAACTTGCGCGCAATCGGATCAGTAACAACGGCAATATTCTGTGAAGGGGCTATATTATAGCGAGGTCGGAAATCGCCAAGGATTTCCCCCAGGCCAAATTCCTGCTGCAAGATATTAATTTCCGAAAAGAGTGTGAAACGGCCGCACATTTATCCCTCTTAAAAACCACTCATATCCTTCTATCGCGATCATCCGGGCTAATTGTAGCATAGCTATCCTTAACCTTGCGAGCAAATATGTGGAATTTCGTTGAGAATAACCCTGTAACCCCGTTAGAATGTGGTTATAATTACAGGAACTTTCTTACCCGAGGTTTTTATGCCCGCCCAATTGGTGGAGTGCATCCCCAATTTTTCCGAAGCCCGAAGACCTGAGATTATCGAAACCATCCTTAACGTCATTCGCGCTGTTCCGGAGATTCAGATACTCAACCGTCAATCAGACACAGACCACAATCGGACGGTAATCACGTTTGTCGGAACGCCGCAAGCGGTCGAAGAAGCCGCTTTTCAGGCAATTGCCAAAGCCGCTGAACTGATTGATTTAAATCAACACACAGGGGAACATCCACGCATCGGGGCAACTGATGTTGTACCTTTTGTGCCAATCGCCAATATCAGCATGAAAGAGTGCGTCGAGATCGCCCGTCGATTGGGCAAACGTGTGGGCGACCAACTGGAAATACCGGTGTACCTGTATGAAGAAGCTGCGCTGAAGCCTGAACGACGTAATCTGGAAGATATCCGGCGCGGTCAATTCGAAGAACTCAAAGAGGAAATTTCCGTCCAGCCTGAACGCGCCCCTGATTTCGGTCCCAAGCGCATTGGGCCAGCCGGCGCAACGATAATCGGCGCTAGGCACCCGCTCATTGCATTTAACGTTTACCTCACAACCAGCGATATCAGCATCGCTCAACATATCGCCAAAGCCGTTCGAAATTCCAGCGGCGGCCTGCGCTACGTTAAAGCGCTGGGGTTTTTAGTAGAAGGCCGCGCCCAAGTTTCCATGAATCTCACGCATTACCGTCAGACGCCTCTTGCAAGGGTAGTTGAGATGATCCGACGTGAAGCCGCCCGCTACGGCGTGAGCATTCATCACAGCGAACTGGTTGGCCTGATACCGCAACAGGCATTATTCGATGCTGCTATCTGGTATTTGCAACTGGACAACTTCAAGCCAGAACAAGTACTGGAACAGATTTTAGCCCAAAAGCTCAGCGACGACTCGGTTAGCAAAAGTCAGTCGCCCATGCCTGCCTTTCTTGACGAATTAGCCGCCGGAGCGGCAACCCCAGGCGGAGGCGCAGCAGCAGCGCATGCCGCGGGAATGGCTGCTGCCCTGATCGCTATGGCAGCGCGGCTAACTATCGGCAAAGAGAAATATGCGTCAGTCAAAGATCAGATGAATGAAATATTGAACAAGGCTGAAAATCTTCGAACGCGCTTCACTGAAATGGAACAGGCCGATATTGATGCATTCGAGAAAGTTATGAAGGCCTATCAAATGCCCAAAGACGCCACGGCAGAAAAACCAACCCGCCAACTAGCAATCGATCAGGCGCTCATTTCGGCTAATCAGATACAACTAGATCTGGCCAATATGGCTTATGAAACCCTCGAACTCGCCAGGCAAGCCTGCCAATTGGGTAACATCAATACCCTTCCTGATGTTGCAACCGGAGCGGTGTTTGCCAATTCGGCTATTAGCAGCGCGGTGATTAATATTCGCGCCAACTGCAAGAAGCTATCAGGTAAAAAAGATGTTCAGCAACAAATAGAAAGGATTAATCAAATAGAATTACAAGCCAACAATCTTCAGGAGGAGATCAAAGCATTATTACACAAACAAGACGCTATCGCCTGAACAGCATCGGCCTTTTAAACGTAGTCAGCATCCCTGTTTTTCAAGGAATATCTCTATTTTCACTGGCAATTACATCGAAATGAATTATTTTAAGAAATTATTAGCTTACAGTTTTTTTATCTTAATGGCGCTGTTGCTCGCCTCCTGTACACAAAAAAATGTACAATCCACCTCACAAGTCGCGACATTACAGAACACAAAAACGGATACCACGCCCACCATTCCCCCGGCCACGGCTACCGAAGAACCTTTGATGATATGGATAACGCCCGACGTGCCTTCTGAGGCGCTTGAAAGCCTCGTGCTGCCCGTTGAAATTACTCGCGCCGAACAGGCAGAACAGGCAAAAATCAAACTGGCAATCGGTAAACAGAATGTAATCAGTCAGTGGGTATATGCTCTGGTCGCCCCATTCCCAACAGTTTCCGATGGTATATCCATGAGCGAATTGCAAAACGCCTGGAATGGAGGAAATACACCCACTCTGGCAGGACAACCCCTGCTGATGGATAAAGCCACCAGCACTGCATTTGAGTCGCTCTGGGGGAAACCCGCCTCCAATTCAGTGAAGATTCTGGAAGCGGATAAGCTACTCGAATATGCCTGGGCCAATCGTCCAGGCTATGCGCTTGTTCCTTTTACGGCTATTGAACCGCGCTGGAAAGTGATGGAAGTGGACGGTATCTCTCCCATCCGTAAAGAGTTCAACCCGGCAAATTACGCACTGACCCTGCCAATTTCGCTCAATGGCGACCCTGGTTTAATAAAAGAAGTGCTCCAAAAGATGAATGGACAAGCAATGCTGCCCATTTCCAATCGCGACCCGGCTAAGTTAACGACTGTTATCCTCACCGGGGTCACTGCTATGGCGCGTGGGACCACACAGGTTATGGAAGCCAAAGGTCTTCTATACCCTGCAAAAGATATTCGGGATTGGTTACGAAACACCGATATAACACATATCAGTAATGAGGTGGCCTTTTTCCCCAAGTGCCACCCTAACAATCCCGCAGAAGAGGAGTTGATTTTTTGCACGCCAGCCAACTATATTTCACTTCTGGAAGATATTGGCGCCGATGTCATCGAGTTGACCGGTGACCATTTTTCAGATCACGTGGAAGAATGGGGATACGAGCCGATCCTCTATACAATTGAGCAATATAAGGAAAGAGGATGGCTTTATTATGGAGGCGGCGTCAACAGTGAAGAGGCGCGTAAGCCAATTGCGCTAGCGCATAATGGGAATAGAATTGCCTTCATTGGCTGCAATGGCAAAGGGCGCGGGTGGGCGCGTGCGAATGAAAAGACACCTGGCGCAGTGGGCTGTGATTACAATTACCTGTATCAGGAAGTGTCGCGTCTGCGAGAAAGCGGCTATCTGCCAATCGTCACCTATCAGCATCTGGAATATGATACCACCGCCGCCAACCCGGCGGCCATACCTGATTTTCGCGGCGCGGCAAAAGCTGGCGCAGTCATCGTCAGCGGCAGTCAGGGGCATCAACCGCAAGCAATGGAATACTTATCCAATTCCTTCATCCACTACGGATTAGGCAATCTGTTCTTTGACCAATATTATCAGGGGACAGCTTTCCAAAATGCATTCATCGACCGGCATGTTTTCTATGATGGCCGGTATATTAATACAGAGCTGCTGACCATCACTTTTACAGATAACGCACATTCCCGTCCAGCCACACCGGAAGAGAGACAGGAAATACTTAATCGCGTATTCCAGGCCAGCGATTGGAGCCAGGCGCTTCCTTCTTTATGGACGCCCACACCCGTGACGCCAACAATCACACCCAGCCCAATTGCGACAAAGACGATACTCCCGACAATGACAGCCACGGCCGCAATAGTTACACCGGCGGTTAATACTATACAAACCACCTTACCCTATACAGCAACGCCAGCCACCCATCAGCAAATCACATTGGCACCAACTGAACCTGGTAACGAATAAAATATCTTATCTTAGGAGAAATTAAAATGGGACTGAAACCTGATCATTGGATACGCAAAATGGCGCTTGAAAAAGGAATGATCGAACCTTTCGCCGACAACCAAATTCGGCAGGGGGTTATCTCTTACGGCGTCTCCTCATACGGGTATGATATCCGGGTTGCCGATCAATTCAAGATTTTCACCAACGTATTCTCGGCTACCGTGGATCCAAAGAATTTTGATACACGCTCGATGATCGATTTCAGCGGCGATGTCTGTGTAATTCCTCCTAATTCTTTCGCCCTGGCGCGCACCATTGAGTATTTTCGTATTCCGCGCGGTGTATTGACAATCTGTCTCGGAAAAAGTACATACGCCCGCTGCGGCATCATCGTCAATGTCACCCCCTTTGAACCGGAATGGGAAGGTTTTGTAACCCTGGAAATTTCCAACACAACCCCACTGCCAGCAAAAATATACGCCAACGAAGGTATTGCCCAGGTGCTCTTTCTGGAAGCAGATGAAATCTGCGAGACCTCTTATGCAGATAAAAAAGGGAAATACCAGAATCAGCAGACCATCATGCTTCCGAAATTATAAGGTCAGGGCAAATAAGGTGTGAAGCCGCCCTCATGCCTGATGAGCCAAAACCGCTTATAAAGCAGATTGTCGATAGCTTTTTCCTTTAAACGGCGCAACACATCCGTGTTGACCGGAATTTGGAGTTTCATATTAACCGGTAACGACCGGTATCTCACCGTGGGGTTGGCGCGAATGATTGCGCCCGGTGTTGTGTGAAATTTTTCAGCCAGCCGATACACCGTATCACCGGCCTTAACAGAATAGTCATATAAACTGCCAGGCGGCAACCCTATCCAATCAAAACGAAAAACCTCAAATCCGCCCAGGCCTGTTTTGCCTTTCACCTTTCCGTCAGTCACCCAATCCACTTTGAATGCACCGATATCAGGATTTTGAGTGTCATATAATAATACTTTAGTGATCAACCATGTTCGATCTTTTTGCATTTCGTTCGAGACGGCATAGACCTTTCCATCAGGCGTCACTTCGCTGATGATGATCATGTGCTCATAATCATGCCCGGGGCGGGCGTAAGTGTATAAAAAGTCGCCAGGATATAAAGGAAATTGGGAAAAATCAAACTGATTGATGGGTGTTTTAAACTGATAGATCGTATGATCCTGATCCGTGAAGAGACTCCAGGGACGCCCATTATAACGTGGACTGGCCAGCCAGAATGATTTTGCTGTATTCATGCTGTTGAATTGCCCGGCAGGTAACAATCCGGCGTCATGCAATATGGACCAGCTCAAAGGGCCGCACATCGTAACCGGCGACTCAGCTTTACCCCCAACAAAATTCATCGCATAAGCAACCTGATAGGTCTCTTCTTCCGATTGCGTGATATATCTTTCAGCCGCATTTCGAATGATTTCTGCAACTGGCAACGTAGGTGTGAAATAGACCTGCCGCATTCGAGTTGGATCAACCAATCCATCATCCACCATCCATCGACAAATCACTGGGCCGCCATGACGATCGGTATAAGGGTTATCAGGAATTCCAGATTTCCCATTGAAATAACCATCGTCGCCATTGATTTGCTCCAGGGCGGACTCGGATAATTCCCGATCTCCAATAGCGACCGCGTGGATATGCGGGTCCGAATTTGGCCCCAGGTCGCCCGGAGCGCGATACCAGGCCGCGAAACCAGCCACCCGTAATGCGGTTATCATCATCTCTATATCGTTTCGCATGATACTGTTACCGCTGAAAACCGATAGATCAACAGCGCCGCCGCCCAGATGTGTACCAAACGAAATGGGGCCATTATTACTGTAACTACCCTGAGTGATTTTTTCAAGAAAATGAATTTTTCCCCCGGTTAATTCAGAGGCATATTCAAGCATCTGATAAGTGCGACTATTTATTTTATAACCGGCAATCTTCACCAGAGAATAATCATCAGCAGGACGCTTACAACCAGCCGGTTCTATAAAATCACCAGTTAAGGCGCTTGCTCTCGCCTGATTTGGAAAACAAAGTACGTTTAGCGTGAGAATAAATATGAGCGATAAAAATTTTTTCATCAAGGAATATGGCAAATGAACATCGATAATTTTAGCATTTATAGAGCAGTCCAATTATAATACAGGGTAACAATCAAAAAAATTGTCCAAAATTTTTTGGAGATACCCAATGCCTTCATTCGATGAGCTTCTCAAAGGATTGCCGTCTGAGACCCAGGATTTAATGAAAATGATCTGGGACACTATGCCTCCCTCAGAGCGCGAAGAATTAAAAAACACACTCGCTAAAGCGCCGGCAGCCCCAGCGCAACTTCAAGAATTATTGAGGTTGACAAAACAACAATTCAAGACAGCTTTCGGCAAAAAGCAAACCGTAGCCATCGTCGGCCCTGCGAATGTTGGAAAATCCAGTTTATACAACCGCTTAATTAGTTCGAAACGCGATGAGGCAAAGGTCAGCCCTATACCAGGCACCACACGCATCAACCAGGAAGCAGACGCCGGTTTATTCAGTATTATTGACACACCAGGTGCAGATGCTGTTGGCGAGGTTGGAGAAAGTGAAAAACAACATGCCCTGAGCGCAGCCAAAACAGCGGACTTTCTGGTCATCGTTTTCGATGCAATCCAGGGTATCAAACGGACAGAGCAAGAATTATTTGAAGAACTGACGGCCCTGAATAAACCTTATATCGTAGTACTTAACAAAATCGATCTGGTTAAACGCGAGGAGAAACAGGTCGTCGAACGATCTGCTTTGAATTTAAGATTGAAATCTGAGCAGATTGTACCTACTTCTGCCAAAGAAGGGAAACACATCGAGCAGGTCGTCATGGCAATTGCGGTCGCGGAACCGGAAATCGTCGCTGCTTTAGGCAGCGCTTTACCAGAATACCGTTGGCGACTGGCGCTCCGCAACATTATAAGCGCGGCCTCACTATCGGCAGGTATTGCTCTGGCGCCGTTGCCAATCGTTGATATGATACCACTTCTGGGTGTCCAATCAGCCATGGTACTCGGTATCGCCCGTATATACAACTACAATATAACAATTGAACGAGCGCGTGAATTACTGGCTACTTTTGGCCTGGGCTTTCTGGGAAGAACGTTATTCCAGGAATTAAGCAAGCTTGGTGGGATTCCAGGCTGGTTACTGTCATCCGCCATAGCATCATCAACAACGGCAGTAATGGGTTATGCTGCTGTTTTATGGTTCGGGAAAGGCGAACGGTTGACAACCAGTTCTATCAAGAAAATCAGCAGCGATATGACGCAGACGCTCATTGATTCACTCCGGTCGCTGGGAAAGAAAAAACCAAGCAAGAGAATTCTGCAAGAACGAATCACCCAGGCTCTGGAAAAATCACCGCTTTCTCAAAATCAAATTATCATTGAAGACATTGAAAAACAAAATCCACCCCCTGTAAACGAATCTCCGGCAACGACAAAACAATAGCAAACATCAGCCCCCCGTACAAAACCGGGGGGCTGAAAAAATCTATTTTTAATTTTATTACTTCGCTCCAGCCGCTTTAGCAAATTGCAAATCAACAAACTTTTCCAAATCAATCTTCCCGGACATTGCCTTGATCGTCTGAGTCAGGTAAGTCTGCATCATGTCCAATTCATTGATAACCGGAAGTAATTCATTGGTTATCACACGATCTTTAGGCTGTGTTAACACCTTTTCAATGATATCCAATGGTTGCTGCAAGAAATCAGTGCTCATCTTGGCTGCTTCAAGCGGTTTTTCACTGATGAAATTGCCCGATTTCACCAGGCTGTTGGTTAACTCCTGAACTGCCTCTGGATATTTGGCAAGAATTTCATCTTTGACAACAAAGATACAGCAAGGGTGATTAGGCCAAATATCTTTTGATAGCGCGAATTCTTCCCCAAATCCTTCTTTTACCACCTGAGAACCGATCGGTTCTGCAACAATGAAACCCCCGATAGTGCCTTTTTCATCCCATTTGACAACTTCAGGGATCTGCTGTGGCGCCTCCACTTCAAAGACAACGTCTTTACCAACCCCAATAGAAAGGCCCTTTTCTCTGAGCAACTTATCAAAAATCATGTTATGCACGGATAAATGATATGGAATTAATACCGTTTTACCTTTGAAATCTTCAATCTTCTCGATATTGGCTCGTTTATTCTTGATGATGATGCTGCCGGTTTTATGGCCCAACAGCACCAGCTTCATCTTCATCCCTGAATGGAAAAGTTCCATTGCATAAGGAGCCAGAATGAATGCTGCATCCACGCTTCCATCTGTCAACGCTTTACCGACTTGATTCCAACCAATCACCGGCACCGTTTGCAACGTGAGGTTGTTAAAGGTTTCTTCTCCCTTATCAATTCTCTCCTTTGTAATCCCAAGTATTAAATGATCGGTGATTCGAAGGTGACCAACACGAATAACTGGTTTCTCGCTCATAGATTTTTCCTTTCGCACTGCTTAATTTCCATGTAATAAATATTGAAACAATTCGAAACGATTTATAGATAGATCGTTATTTCATTTCTGGAAACAGACGTTATTGCATTTCATATTGTAGCTTAAACTGAGGGATTCTCCCCATAAAACTCACGTATAGATTTTCAGGAAATGGATCAACTCCAAAAATTTCGCGGTAGAATTAACACAAGGTGACCATGGACGTTAAAACTGAATCCATCTCCCCTAAATTTCTCCTTATGGGAACACTATTATTCATTGTTCTCTGTAGTTGTAATTTGCCAACCACCATTCTAGCAGCGGCTCCAACACTCGACTCCACTCAAATTCATCTGACATCCGAGGTTCTTCTATCACAAACTACCAGTCCTGAAAAAGCAGACCTGACGCCGTCTCCCACCCCAGATAACCAAAATACCCTTCCGCTTACCGCCGCAACTGATGTCCTCTCAATAAATGCTCCGGAATCCAAAATTCCCTGCGACCTTGCCAAAGCAGGAAACCCTTTAGATATCACCATTCCTGACAACACCCGGGTGGAAACAGGCAGCACCTTCAATAAAACCTGGTTGATTACCAATGCAGGGTCATGCGTTTGGACTGAAGAATATCAGGCGGTATGGTTTTCAGGCGAGACATTCGGAAAAACACAAAGCATTTATTTGAATAAATCCGTCGCCCCGGGAGAATCAATTGAAATCACTCTTTACGATCTTGTTGCCCCCAAAACGCCGGGAACATACCAATCAAACTGGAAGCTTCGCAACCCGGATGGCAATTTGTTTGGATTGGGACCTAATGGAGATGCACCCTTTTGGATAAAAATTGTAGCTGCGCTTCCCCCGACTCCAACAATTTTTGGAACACAAACACCCACTCCAATTCCGAGTATTTATATTGACGGACCTGGTCGACTATCGCCCGGTCAAGGTATTGACCTGGACAGTCTGCAAGTTGATTTTGAGGGAAAGAATAAAGATGTCATCTATAATGTTTTACCGGTGGCCAAGCATATCCTCTACCCACAAGGGAAAGTTCGTATCGGCTTTTTTGACACAAAAGAGCCATCCTATCAAGATTGTCAGCTTGCTGTCATGCGTGCAGACCCGATCTATTTAGATAACTACTCTGAGGGATCTTACTTTTGCTATCAAACCAGCCTGAGTCTGCCAGGATATCTAAAACTCGTCAGTATAAATCCTGAAGGATCATGGTTGAAAATTGAGATTGTCACCTGGTCAGTACCGTGAGAATAAAGTGGGAATACTTTACCTGGTTGCCACCCCTATTGGAAATCTAGCCGATATTAGCGTCCGAGCTCTTGAAACTTTGAGAACCGTTCATCTCATTGCAGCAGAAGATACACGCCAAACCGCAAAATTATTGAAGCACTACGATATCCATACACAACTCACCAGTTATTTCGAACACAATAAACTTCGCAAACTATCATTTTTGTTAGATGCACTGGCGGCTGGGGATGTTGCCCTGGTTTCGGATGCGGGCACACCGGCTTTAAACGATCCAGGGTATGAATTGGTGCGCGCTGCTCTCGAAGCAGGGCACACAATTTGCCCGATACCCGGCCCAACCGCGCCTGTTACGGCTCTGATCGCTTCAGGCCTGCCCACTGATCGTTTTCTTTATATGGGCTATTTACCGCGCAAGTCAACAGAACGCTGCCGACTTTTAAGTGAGGTCGAAAAATTACCCTACACCTTGATATTTCTTGAAGTCCCCCATCGCCTGATCGATTCACTGGGGGATGCACTGAATACATTAGGGGATCGCCAAATTGCAATTGCACGCGAACTGACAAAAATTCATGATGAGATAATCAGAGGACCTATCAGTCAGGGAATAAAATATTTCACCGAAAATTCGCCGCGCGGCGAATTTACTCTGGTCATTTCCGGGTGGACCGATAAAGAAACTATCGAATGGTCTGAGGATAATCTTCGATCAGTTCTGAAAGAAGGCCTGGCCTCGGATTTATCACCCGCCCGCCTCGCCTGCCAGGTTGCGGTAAAATCAGGTAAATCGCGCAGAGATATTTACCGATTGATAGCGCAACTTCAAAACGAGTCGCGAGACAGCAATAAGTGAAATTATTTACAGGAGTGCTTTCGTATGAACCTTGATGATGTTTCCAGTTTTTCTAAATTAGACAAGAAGGATATGCTGGCGCATATCGAAGGCCTGCCCAATCAATTGGGATCTTCCTGGCGATCCGGGTTGGGTCAGCCTTTGCCCAGTTGGGATGGCTTACGTTATGTTTTAATTTCCGGTATGGGCGGCTCGGCAATTGCCGCCGATATGCTGAGTTCATTTGCCATTTCGCGCTGCCCCGTTCCAATCATTGTACACCGTGATTACGACCTGCCAACCTGGGCTCGCGGCCCAGAAACCCTGGTCATCGCTTCTTCACATTCAGGCAATACAGAAGAGACCCTGACCTCCTATGACATGGCCGGAAAGAACGGTTGCCGCCGCCTGGTCATTGCAACGGGTGGAAAGCTGGTCGAGAAAGCGAACGCGGATAATGTGCCCTGCTGGTTATTCAAACACGACGGCCAGCCCAGGGCGGCCGTGGGTTTTGCCTTCGGCTTGTTGCTGGCAGCAATGACCCGCCTGGCATTGATACCCAACCCGGGGCAAGAAGTATCTGAAGCAGTGACAGCCATGCAAACGCTGCAGGAAACCCTGCGCGTCGATGTGCCTGTGGCGCAAAACCCGGCCAAACGCATGGCCGGGCAATTTGTTGGGCGCTGGGTAACAGTGATTGGGGCCGGCTGCCTGAGCCCTGTTGCGCGGCGATGGAAAGGTCAAATTAACGAGCTGGCAAAAGCCTGGGCGCAATTCGATTTCCTCCCAGAAGCCGATCATAATACCCTGGCCGGGCTTGAAAACCCCGAAGAAGTCTTATCCAAAATGATTGCAATTTTCCTGCGCAGCCCATCTGATCACCCCCGCAACCAGACGCGAATTGAATTGACTCGCAAATCCTTCATGTTACAAGGCATCAATACCGATTTCTTTGAGGCGCAAGGAAATTCAGCGCTGGCGCATATCTGGACGACGCTGCTTTTCGGCGATTATCTCTCTTATTACCTGGCAATGGCTTACGGCGTCGATCCCACGCCTATCGCCGCGATTCAGGCGTTCAAAGAGGATATGAAATAACGTCTCGATCATTAACCTTATGGTATAATATTTCCCGCTCATAAAGTATCAACGCCCTGAGCGATGGAGAGGTAGCGTAGTCTGGCCTAACGCGCGCGCCTGGAGAGCGCGTGAGCCGCAAGGCTCCGTGGGTTCGAATCCCACCCTCTCCGCTATTTATTTAACCACGCCTACATAAGCTATAAATTCCCTGGCGGCTGTTTTATTGGACACAGACAAGTAATTACACCTTTTTATGTGTTAACGTAAGTTCGGGGTCAAAAAAATTACCCGTCTTTGCCGCCGCAAGCCCTCTCCGAGGAAGCGAGTCGTTATTCTCTGGCCAAACACAGAGGATATTTAACGGTCAATCCAGCAGAGTATAAACGAAAGATTGTCAATCTTTATGATCACCGGCTATTGAACGAGGACGAATAGATCACTTTTTCCTGTAGAAATTGTTCAACCGTAGTATAAAAATCAATGAGAGTTTCAGTCTTGCGGAAACCATGACCCTCGCCTTCATAAAGGCGGTAAAGATATGGGATATGATGCGCTCTCAACTCTGCAACAATCGACTCGCTTTGCGCTGGCAGGACTACTTTATCATCACTGCCCTGAAAAATCGCCAGCGCATCTCGAATTTGATCAGCATGGAAAACCGGCGACCAGTCGTGATAACGAGAAGATGCCTCTGGTAAAGATCCCACCATTGAATCCAGATAGCGTTCTTCAAATTTAAACGGCGAATTTACCAGAGTAAACAAATTACTAACCCCATATAAACAAATCCCGGCTTTAAACAAGTTCGGGTAACGGATCAAAGCATTCAATACCGTATAGCCGCCTGCGCTCCCACCTTTGATCACCAGACGATCCGGGTCAGCAAGACCCAGTTCAATCAAAGCATGCGCGCCGCCCACCGCATCTTCTACGTCAAGCAGACCCCACTGGCCCCGAAGCGCATCCTGATAAGAGCGGCCATAACCGGTGCTCCCCCGATAATTGACATACAGCATGGCATAGCCGCGGGTGGTGAAAAATATCGTCTCGGCATCGTAACTTGCCGTTACCTGCGAGGTCGGGCCGCCGTGAATGTAAACGATTGCGGGCGGTTTCTCATCGCACATAAACCGGCTGCTGGATGGTGCATAATACAAACCATTCACGTCTACGCCATCAGGTGCTTTCCATCGAATTGGGCGAACGACCGGCGCATCTTCCGGCTGCAATAACTCCGCGGCGCTGCGGCGGTGAATTTCGAAACCCGATTGAGTCCACGTGACCACCTGCTCAGGAATCGACGGAGAAGAAGCCAGAAAAGCCAGTTTTTCTTCTACCGGTGAAACAGAAATCTGCCGCAGCCAGGTATAGGGCCGGATATCGATCCGAGTCGAAAGGCCACTTTCCACTTCCACAACCCATAAAGAAGCAAAACCCTGTTCATTCCGCAGATAATAAATCTTACGGCTATCAGGACTCCAACCATAAACCCGCAGGCCTTGCACCCAGGCGGGAAGCGCCAATACGCCCCCCTCAACAAGGATTCCCTTCTGTCCCGTTTTTAGATTTAACAAGCAGAGTTTATCCCATTCTCCCTCTGACAAGATATAACTCAGCCATGATCCATCCGGCGAGAAAGCCGGCTGGAAAACGACGCTTTTCTGACCGCCTGCAACGGTTATCACTTCTTGAATAGAAGGTGGAATTCCATTAAGTTTTGCCAACTTTAACCGGGTTTCGTCCCAGGGCATGTTCGGGTGATCCCACTCTATCCAGGCTATTCGGTTCCCATCAGGATGCCAGACCGGCTGCATGTAAAAATCGGATCCGCCAACCAGTTGTACGGGCTGGGATTTGCCATTGGCATCTACAATAGCAAGACTATCGATTTGTTCGCAGGTATGCACATACACCACCCACAGGCCGTCAGGAGAGAGGATTGGCGAAGCAACCTTACCAAAAGGTGGCGTTATACCCCGACTGCCTTTCTGAGTCAATGAACATATATACAGACGGCCATCCTTTTCAGCGTAAAATACCCTTCCCTCACTGACGATAAATTCTCCCCCGCCATAACCAACACCACCTTGCACCTTCTGTTCAGAAGTCAGGTCACGGACAGCTCCTCGGCCCGATTGACAGACCAAAACACTGCAATCCGAACGGCCTTCCAACCAGACCAAAGTTTTCCCATCACTGTCCCATTGCACATCCCCGAAACGGAGGCTCGTTCCCATCATCTGAGGGGTGATTGGGCTGTTCCATAGACCAAAGGGGCATAATTGCTTCTCACTTCTCATCACGAATTTCCCTTTTTAAACCCCTGCGGCGCGTATAATGCTTTCGTTCATCTTTTAAATGTCTGCCATAACTTCGCAGCCGTTCCCAAACTGCTATCACATCCAGAACCTCCTGCGGTTTTTCAGGTAATTCGCCGTAGCGCACTTTTTGATAAGCATTTGTAATTAATAATAAGCCTTCCGATTCACCTGGGAAAAGTTGTTCCAATTGAGGGACAAATTCCAGCGGTGTAACTGCCTTTGGGCGGGATTTGCCAAGATCGTCACATAAAATCATCAGCCGCATATAAATTCGGCGAATGTGCGCCGAAGCCAGTAACTGGCCCGCACGACCCAATCGTCTATCACGCCGGCCGCGCATAAAGGCTTTCAATAATGTCCAATTAACAAAAGCCGGGAGGGGAATTAAGTTTTCCTCACTTGCCAGTTTCCTCTTCCACTGCCGCCAGCGCAGCCTGGCAAGAATAATTAAAATCACTCCCAATAAAATTAGCCAGGGTACCAGAGGTTTTACATAATTTATGTAAGAAAAAATTCCGTCAAACAGCGAACTTTTTGCCAATCCAGCAAATTGAGCCAACAAACCCCGCAGCGGGCCCAAAACATCACTCCCCATAACCACAGCGAGGAATCGCTGGATTAATGGAGAAATCCATATTAAAAACAACAAGAGGGGTATTAAAAGCAACAGTGAAACTGCTGCAAAAGCTATCAACAAATAGAAGAGGATGGTCGTAAAAATCGTCGCTATCTTTAGATCAATCACCCGACTGGCCAACAATGCAATGAAAATGACCATCAAGGAAGCTGCCAATAATCCTAGGCTCCAGTTCAGCTTGAAGGGCGGTAATCTTCCACCGCGCAGATCACTGAGCCGGGCAATACGGGCAACGCTCATTCCAATCAATCCTATAAAAATAAAAGCATAAAGGAAAAACGCGACGCGGGCCGGAAACATCCGGTTGTACACCATGCCATATAACAATATTGATAGCAACCCAAATTGAAAACTGGCGATCGCATCGTAAATATCCTGAACTCGACGCGCAATCGAAACAGCGCGCCAGACTAATAAAATAATCGCAAGTAAATGCCAGAACTCACGCAATTCGTTGAATTCCAGGAGTGCGTGTGCTGGCCGGGTAAACAATTCCCCGAAGCTAATCGCTTCTCCATGATACACCAGTATACGCAGGCTGATCATCAGGCAGGCAAAAATCCAACTGGCAAATACCACCACCCGGATAACCATGCGCCATTTACTATTGTTGAGGAGACGCGCCAGATAATGACTACATAGAAGAACACAACCCAGCGCCAGCGCTACTAACCAATCGTTCGCCCAGTTCGTAGAAAGCGCCACATACCAGGCTGTCACCCACAGCAATTCCATGAGCATGATCAATAACCCCACCAGCTCTGTCCATATCTGCAAATGATTAAAACGGGAATTTTTTGGGGTTTTTTGCATCACAGCCTCAGGGTCAAAGTTCACTTCTTCTCAAAAGGAATATGAACTGTCCGAATACCCGGCAAATCAGGAGGCGGAATTGCGTCCAACGAGATGATCGTCGTATGCTTATGATAGCGCCGCAGGCGTAAGAAAGTTTCGATTAAGGCGGCTGGCAATAATGCCGTCACAGCAATCAGAGTGGCGCCAAATGGCAACTGCGGTAATGATCTGCCAAGATAAGCCTCGAAAGGCATCACTGTATATGGAGTAATACTGGCAAGCGATTGCAACAAAAGAGCCAGGTGTTCCGTTGAGCAACCCGGCAAAATTCGCAAAGGGCGGTCTGACTGCATTACATAACTATTCGACAGCAAACCGACCGAATAACCAGCTTGAATCCCCTCATAGACGAGCGTGGCGCATACTTTTATGAGATACTCAAACAGCTCCTGGTAAATACCCATCCAGGGTTGCGACGATGTACTGATATTCAAACAAACCATCAAGACTCGTGATGATACGGGTTGGTAAACTTTAACCTGCAAACTGCCCGTTCGAGCGGTTGCATTCCAATGTATTCGCCGGAAGTCATCTTCAGGTTGATAGGGGCGCACGCCAATCGTTCGGTTGGGGTCTTCAAACACCCTCCTTCTCGAACGCAATTCGCCGAAGGGATCTTCTGTTGGCAAATTCAGTGATTGTAATGGTAAGAGTTCGGGAAAAACGGTCAAATATTCCGGTTTGCCCACCTCCAGTGTTCGCTCATAAAGACCAAATAAATCGCCCGATTCGAGCGTAACCGGACCGATTGGATAATAGCCGCGCCGGCGAAATAACAGAGTGTAATCGCGGATTGTTTTTTCAAACCAACGGAAACTGTAAAGGTTTACCAATAACCCCTGATCATGGCTATATGACGGCGCCAACACATCTTCATTCTCCGGCGCTACAGCACGATTCCAGGGATCGATGGTACGCAGCCAGGATACCGGCAACCATTTGCGGTTTTCGACAATAATTTTCAGGGGTGTTCTTTCACCCGGAAAACCCCGGTGGTAATGTAAACGGCGTTGATAAACCAGGTTATCCAATGAATGACGCCGCCATAAATACGCCAATCCAATAACTACCGCCACTACAACCGAGAATGTAATCAACCAGGGAGACGGAAAAATTGCCCCCAAGAAGAACAAGATGATCAAGAAAGGAATCCAACGGCTAAGAGACACAACTCAGGCCTCTACAGGAACTGCAACTGAGGAAACAATATCCGCAACCAACTCACTGGATTTTCTACCGCGCAATTCAGCCTGCGCTGAAACAATCAAGCGATGGCGCAATACGGGTGGAGCAATATATTTGACATCGTCCGGTAAAACATAGTCGCGCTCGTGAATAGCCGCCCAAGCCTGGGCTGACTGGTATAACGCCAGGGTAGCGCGCGGGCTGGCGCCCAGTTGAATCTCATGGTTCTCACGCGTGGTTCTGGCTATCTGCACAATATAATCCCGAACCGATTCTTCCACCCTGATTTGACGGCGCTTTTTCTGCAACGCCAGAATTTCCTCAGGCGTAACAACGGCCTGTAAATCTGGCAAAGGGTCATCCACGCGGAAACGTTCCAAGATGTCATTTTCTTCACTGCGCGTGGGATACCCGATCGCAATATGCATGAGAAAGCGGTCAATTTGCGCTTCAGGAAGAGGGAAAGTCCCCTCCAATTCGACCGGGTTCTGCGTAGCGAGCACCAAAAAAGGGCGCGGCAATAAACGGGTGACCCCGTCCACCGTCACCTGATGTTCTTGCATGGCCTCAAGTAATGCCGACTGGGTACGCGGCGTGGCGCGATTGATCTCGTCTGCCAATACAATCTGGCTCATCAACGGCCCCGGGCGAAATTCGAATTCCTGATTCTTGAGGTTAAACCAGCTTAACCCTGTAATATCTGACGGCAACAAGTCTGGGGTAAATTGAATACGCCGGAATGTGCAACCTAATGAAGCTGCCAACGCCCGCGCCAGAGTCGTCTTGCCTGTACCGGGAACGTCCTCTAACAAAATATGACCTTCACAAAGGACAGCCGCTAATAAAAGCTCGATGACTTCTTCTTTACCAACAATAACTTTTTGTATATTTTGCACGACACGTTGGATGATAGATTGCGTCATGATGCCCTCTCTTCCATCTTATAAGATTTTATCACGGCATTCAAGAAAACTAACTCCAGAAAGTACTTGACGCTGATAATCTACTATCCTAAACTGGTATATACAAGCAATCATCTCAAATCGATTACCCGGAGGAAAGATGCTGGAAAATATCGATTTAACCAGAAAGTTACCCAAAGAAACCTACAAAACTCAACTTCCCGACCTTCGTAATTATCTATACAGCCTACAAAAAGCCTGTTGGGATGCCACAATTCCGACCGTCATTCTTTTTGAAGGATGGGATGCAGCCGGCAAAGGCACAGCAATCAATTTGTTAACCCAACGGCTTGACCCACGCGGTTTCAAACTCTACCCAATCCAGGCGCCCCGTACAACCGAAACGCATTTACCCTGGTTATGGCGCTTCTGGTTAAAACTGCCCAATTATGGGGAAATGGCAATCTTTGATCGAAGCTGGTATGGACGGGTCTTAGTTGAACGGGTCGAAAAATTCACCCCTAAAAGTGAGTGGCGCAAAGCCTATCGGGATATATCCGATTTTGAAAGAACGATCGTCGATGATGGTTACACGCTCGTAAAATTCTTTTTACACATCAGTAAGGAAGAACAAAGAAAGCGATTCAAAAAACTGGAAAAGGATACTCTTAAGAGTTGGCATGTTCAACCTGAAGATTGGGAGCATCACCGCAAATATGACGAATATCTCATCGCCGCTGAGGAAATGTTAGAGCGTACTGAAACAGAATGGGCGCCCTGGACAATTATCGAAGCAACCGACCGGTATTGGGCGCGAATCAAAATCTACGAGACAATTATCCGCTGCATGGAAGAAGCATTACAAAAATCGGGTAAACCCCTCCCAACCAGACCACCCACAAACCATAACGACAATGACACCGATGCAGACCTGGCCGAAGATATATCCGATAAGAATATCGACTTGGAAAAACAGGAGGGATTGAATGTTAGAAAAAGTTGATCTATCTAAAAAAATATCTCCTGAAGAATACCGCAAGGAGCTCATCCATTACCAGATGCAATTGAGAGCTTTAGGCTATCAACTCTATGTTCAAAAGAGATCACTGCTCATTGTTTACGAAGGATGGGACGCATCAGGTAAAGGGGGAAATATCAAGCGTGTTACAGAAAAGCTTGACCCGCGCGGTTACGAAGTCAATTCGATTGCTGCACCAACAGGAGAGGACCGCACCCACCATTATCTCTGGCGCTTCTGGCGGCGGCTTAAACCACCTGATGAAAAACAGATCATCATCTTTGATAGAAGCTGGTACGGACGCGTCATGGTCGAACGCGTAGAAGGTTTCTGTAATGAAGCTGCATGGAAACGCGCCTATCGCGAAATCAACGAATTCGAACGGCAACTCGTCGATTCTGGAACAATTATTGTCAAGTTTTGGATACACATCAGCAACGAAGAGCAATTACGCCGCTTTGAAGAACGCCAAAAAGATCCTTATAAAGCCTGGAAATTGACCAGCGAGGATTGGCGCAATCGTGATAAATGGAAACAATACGAACAGGCTGTTGAAGAGATGCTGGTCAAAACCAGTACGCTGACAGCTCCCTGGTCAATCATTGAGGGGAATGATAAGTTGTATGCGCGTATCAAAACGTTGCGGATTCTAGTCGAAGTGTTAACCCGAGAATTGGGAATTTCCTCTAAAGGAATCAAGACAGATCATCAACCCAAGCGCAAAAACAAGAATTAATTATCAGATCACTTTCCATTCAATGACCAGTTCTCTCTTGAATACTTTTTGAAATAAATCTCCTTTTTTAAGCGCGGCCTGGCGATCGATATCGCTTGGATAACTGGCCTCGCACCAGACAATAATCTGCTGGCTTGCAAACTGACAATAAAGATCTTTTACCAATCGCTCGTGACTATAATCCAACCCATCGGCCACTCGTAACAAAGCCGCTAAAGATGAAACAATTTTTTGCTCCATTAAATCGAGAGCAGCATAACTATCATGCGCTTTATCCGGCAATGCTTTACGGTGATAGCGCGCGATTGAACCGATAATCAATCGCTCTTTTTGGTCAAAGGGCAAAAGCGGGGTCGATAGAATTATCCGTAAGGCGGTCTTATGATGCGCTTTTCTACCCTCAATCCAGCCAATATCATGGAGTATGGCAGCGTATCTCAACCAATCACGTTCCACATCATTTAATTCATGCAGCGATTTCAATTCATCGAATAGTTTCAATGCCAGCTTCTCAACCTGGTGAGTATGTACAGCGTCATAGTTGCATGTCTCAGCCAGATTTAACACTGCCTTTAAGTCATCTTCCCCGGATTGAATTCCTGATTCCATCTTGAGTCTTTCTTTCATTTGAGGTTGAAGAGATTATTCCTCTTTCCCTTTCTCTAAAGGCTCATTTTCTTTACCAGAATTATCCTGAACTATCGAGTCGAGATTTTTCCCTTGAAGCACCATTTGAGCAAATTCTTCGGGTAAATGATGCTCACGAATCGCCGCGACCGCTTTCTCGACATCATATTCAACGCGGTAATGTTCAACCTCAAATACTTTGGTGCTGATCTTCAAAACTGCGTACGAAGCCCGTGGGTCGCCGTCGTCAGGACGTCCAACGCTGCCCGGGTTGATATAATAAACTTCGCCAACTTTGCGCACGAATGGAATATGCGAATGACCCACTACGATTACATCCGCCTTAGCTTTTTCTGCCATTTTGGCAAGATAATCTTCCGGCGTGTCAGGCGTCAAATGTTCTTTTATGGAACGCGGGCTGCCATGAGTTAAAAGAACCCGATACGAACCCAACCCAATCCAGCAATTACGCGGTAAAGACCGCAAATACTTACGACTTTTCTTCGAAAGATGTTTATAAGCCCATTTGAATGCCTGCCACTTTTGAGGCGTTTTCTTCTTCCATTGTTCCAACTTCTTCTTCACCTTCAAAACTTTGCGATCGTAATTACCTATAACACTGGTTATGTCATCTCGCTTCAAACGCTGGACAACTTCATCTGGGTAAGCTCCGTAGCCGACGAAATCACCCACATTCCATATCGCATCCACGCCTTTTTTAGCTGCATCTGCGAGGACAGCTTCCAAAGCTGGTAAATTTCCATGAACATCCCCAATTAAAGCCACTTTCATATTGCAGTCTCCTCTTGTACTTGAGTATCGCTACCGGGTATTGCTTCCGTTATTTCCAATCGAGGTGGAATTTGTAAAATCCGGCGAAGGTCTTGCCAGATATCTTTTTTCATCAAATCACTCCAATAGATTGTATAGTTTTGATAACACTGATCGCGCGTTTGCTTTCGATCAGTCTCAAAGCTTCTTACTCCCGGGACAAGGCGATTAAAGGAGCGCGCGTGTCCAAAATAATCCAACATTCTTGATCTTTCTTCCTGTAAAAACAGTGGTAAAACCTGACCCCAAACATCGCAATCGTGTATTTCACCTAATTGCTCCTGAACGTTTTTTGTGATTGAGATATGTTTCTTGAGCTCTCCAGGATAGAGAGCGGCAAATATTTCCATGGTGTAGCGCAAACGTTTTGCAGCTATTCGCATAGCATGAAGTTCAACAATTCTCTCTGGCTGGTTAACAAACTCATCGAAAGCCAGGAGTTCGTTTAACCGTTCTGAAATAACCTGATATGCCTTCTGGTATAAATAGGGCGTATAAAGGTAAGTCTGATCTGCCAGATTGAGGATATCCTGCAATTTATGATCCATTTCATCAAGGATTGCACTGGTTTGCAGATCATCCAACGCCTGAATAACTTTATTCTGTGCTTTTGCGCGTTGTTGCTGGAGACGAAAGATCAGACGTTTGATCCCCGGTTTTAGCTTTTCATCAGCAATACCCCGGTAATATTCATTCAAGATGAATAATTGAACGTCAGTATCTCTGGCCGTTCCCAAGGCGCGGGTTATCTTTTTTATTTGCTTTTCCCAGACCGGAAATTGTTTACGCGAAAGACATTCGCCAAAAAGCGGCAAGGCAGCCCTCAAGCGACGAGACGCCACGCGCATTCGGTGAACATACTCAATATCTTTTCCAGAACGTACACCATCAATCTCTTGCCGCAACTCAATGATGCGTTTTGCTAACGCTCCGGCGCCGTAAACACAATAACCTCGATCTAGTTTTATAACCATTGATTCTAGATTGCACGCAATGAATTGAACCTTTTGTTCGATAGTGAATTGCGGCCATACCGCAATTCACTCCTGTAATTTTAATATCTCGTCACGGATATCTTCGAATATTTCCTGTGGAGATCGAGTGGCATCAATAGTAATAAAATCATACTCTTGCGCCATTTGATCGAATTGCTCAACCAAACGTGACTGATAAGCAACGAAGCTGTCATAGAGGTTATCCGCACAGCGGATATCCATACCCGATTCCCAATAATCAAATCCGCGGCCGTTTACCATCCGCATGACCAGGGTCTGAACATCTGCACGTAAATAAAATACTATGTCCGGCTTGAGAGCAAATCCATAGACATTGCGCGCCCATTGAGGATCAGCGCCGCGCACGATATCTCTGGCAATGATCGAGAAAAAATAACGATCGGAAAGAACATAAAACCCGGCCTTTAACCCTGGAATGATTTGATTTTCAAGACGATCCGCAAAATCGGTGGCATAAAACAGGCTCATCGTCAGCCGTCCCATCGTATGGCCATATTTCGCCGCATCAATACCCGGTTGGGTAATGGCCGATCGTTTTAAGCCTGTATCAGATACGGCAAATCCCTCCGATTCCAGCCAACGCCTGAGCAATTGACTCTGGGTTGATCTGCCAACGCCGTCAGTTCCCTCCAAAACAATCAATTTACCGGGTAGTTTTTTGACCGGATTATAAGGCAAGCCGGTTCCATAATACGCGACTTTAGTCATGGCAGGTTCTCTCCTTCCTTCTGCTTAATCGGTTTAGGAGCAACCTTTTGCTTTGTTCTTCGTTTACCTTTACGCACTGTTAAATCAGGTACTGGCAAGCCTTCCCAACCCTGTAATATTTTCTTCGCCTCATTGCGCACTATTTTTTGTAATTTATGGACGGTTTCAGTTCCATCAACCACAGTAAATTTGAATTCATCAACCATCTTATCATACTCGTCCAGAATGCGCTGTTGAAAAAGGCGAAAACTCGTCACCTTATTATCAGAAAGACCCAGGTCCATTCCGGCTTCGTAGTATTTAATCTTTGACCTGGAGCTTGTAATCCGTTCAACAGCTATATCAAGTGGCACTCTGAAATAGAGAATCAAATCGGGTTGCGGTGCAAATGAGTATAGATTCCGCACCCATTGTGGATCAACACCTCTAACAACATCGCGGGCAAATGCCGTGAATGCATACCGGTCTGCCATAACGATCACGCCCGCCTTCAACATAGGAACAATGCGGTTCTCCCAGCGCTCGGCAAAATCAGTTGCCATCAGCAAACTAAACGTTGTGGGTGTAAATACTTTTTCCTGTTTTGCTAAACGCGTGGTACTTTTAACCAAATCAGATGAATTCCACTGACTGAAATAAACTGATTTATTTTCAGATTGCAACCACTTGTATAAAAGATCAATTTGAGTGGATTTTCCACTGCCATCTATCCCTTCAACAACAATCAACTTCCCCGGGTATGGATTTGCCTTTAACACAGTTGACAACACTCCTTTGTCAATTAGGACGCAGATACAAATAAAAACCAGCTAACATTACAAATATTATAGCATTTAGTCGAATACAAACAAATACCCACAACGAAAACGAACTTTTCACCCGGCGGAATTATTTTTTGACAGCGAGAGCAATGGTTTATCAATATCATTCTTCGATTTGATTTCCATCAATTCCCCGGAGACAACAAAAATTGTGCGTTCACAAATATTTGTCACCCTGTCAGCCACACGCTCAAGATTATGAGCGACCCACAAAATATAATTTGCCTGATCGATGATCTCCGGATTCTTAATCATCGCTTGTATCAATTCGCGGTAAACTGTAATATATAACTGATCAACATCATCATCCATTGCCGGAATTTCTCTGGCTGCTTCAATATCTTCCTTCACCAAAGCGCCCAAGGCGCGATGCAGCATATCCACACCGATTTCCGCCATACGTGGGATATCGGATGCTATTTGAAAAAGAGAGTTTTCATCAGTATTCACCATTAAACAAATTTTTGCGATCCCCTTTGCATAATCGCCAATTCGCTCCAGTTCATTACTGACTTCAAGCAGCGCAGCCAACGTACGCATATCCCTGGCCACCGGCTGCTGCGTTGCGATTGTCGTAAAACATGCATTCTCAATTGCATAACGTCGTTCGTTTATATCCTTGTCAGCGTAATACAAGCGACGGGCAGTATCAATATCATGGCGCATCAGCGCCTGAACCGCATCCAGAACAGCCTGTTCGACCACACTACCCAACAGAAGCACTTCATCCTGCAGATGGTGAATCTGACGGTCTAATTGTTCTCTTGGCATAAAAACCTCATTTTATGGATTAAAACACACCGTTAACTTTAATCAGTAACGTCGGCTTAACCGAAACGACCAGATATATAATCCTCAGTCTGCTTATTGCGCGGATTCGTAAAGATCTGATCCGTTACACCATACTCAACCATCAGCCCGGCGCGATCGGTATCCATTGTAAAAAACGCTGTATAATCAGACGCCCGCGCCGCTTGCTGCATGTTATGAGTGACAATTATTATTGTATAGTTATTTGCCAGTTCGCGCATCAATTCTTCTATCTTTAAAGTGGCTATCGGATCCAACGCCGAACACGGCTCATCCATCAAGATGATTTCCGGTTTTACGGCCAGAGCACGGGCAATACATAAGCGTTGCTGCTGACCACCAGAAAGTGAAAGCGCGCTTTTGCGAAGTTCATCCTTAACCTCATCCCACAAGGCAGCCTGACGAAGCGTTTGTTCCACAAGTTCATCCGGATTACCGGAAAAACCATTGACCTTTGCCCCCCAAACAATGTTATCAAAAATACTTTTAGGAAAAGGATTGGGTTTTTGAAAAACCATGCCAATCCGTTGACGCACTCTTACAGGATCAACATCATCTGCATAAATATTTTGACCGTGAAATAACACCTCCCCTTCAACTCTGGCGCCATGAACAAAATCATTCATCCGGTTAAACGCACGCAAAACCGTGCTTTTACCGCATCCTGAAGGGCCAATAATTGCAGTGATCTTACACGGCTCTATCTGAAAATTTACATCTTTTACTGCACGAAACCCGCCATAATAAATACTCATATCACGGGTTTCAATTGCATAATGATCATCGGATTGTTGAATATTTTGATTCATGACTCTAACGCCTGCTAAAATGATTTCTAAACAAGATTGCAACCGCGTTAATTGATAATAAAGCAACCAGTAAGACAATAATTGCCGCTGCTGCGATGTTACGGAATTGATCCTGTGGACGTGTTGTCCAATTATATATCTGGATAGGAAGTGCTGTAAAGCTGGAAAACAAACCGGTCGGATCTTCGGTGATAAAGGTCGAGGCTCCAACAACAATCAGAGGCGCTGTTTCACCAATTGCCCTTGATACAGCCAGGATGGTGCCCGTTAAAATACCCGGTAATGAATTCGGCAAAACATGGCTCCAGATCGTCTGCCATTTAGTAGCGCCGAGACCATAACTGGCCTGCCGTAAGGAATTTGGTACGGCGCGAATGGCTTCCTGCGCATTGATGATCAGCAAGGGCAATATCAACAAAGCCATTGTTAAAGCCGCCGAAAGGATGGTACGCCCGTTTGCTGTTTCTACGCCTCCCAGAAAAGAGCCGCTGGTAAAAGCAGATAAACCGCGCACAAAGATTGCCAGCCCCAATATACCATAAATAATTGAGGGGACGCCGGCCAGATTATCAATGTTGGTTTGAATTATTCGATTGATAAAATTTCGATCCGCATATTCTTCCAGATATATAGCGGCGCCCACTCCAATTGGAAACGCAAACAAAACCGTGATGACGATGAGCCATAGCGAACCCAGCAGCGCCGTCCGCACACCAGCCAATTCCGGCTTGCTCGACATCGTATTCACGATAAAATCCCAGTTTAACCAAGAGCGAAAAACCAATTGTGCATCCGGGTATTTTTGTTTAACCTCGGCTTCAATTTTTGCCCGATTAAAAAAAGAGTGATCCAGATGATAGCTGGCAAGTACTTTCGGTTGAACTACTCGTTGAATCACCAAGTTATATACATCCGCCTTACTGCGATCATCAAAACCTTTTTCTTTTTCAATAGCTTTAATACGAGTTGAAGTAAGATTAGCAGCCAGAACATCTATGAGTTCATCTTTTGTTAATTGTTCCAATGGACGTTCTGATAATGTAGCTGGGTCAACTTTATTCTGAACAACAACTAAACCTGCTGCCTGGTTGATTATGCTGAGAATCAAGGCGGTTAATACAATAATTCCGATAGAAGTGGACGCGAAGAAGATCGTTTGCCAAATTTTACCTGTTTGATGGCGCTTTAAAAGATTGGCGTCTGGTTTTATGGAAGTGGATATATCCGCAGGTTGCAGATTGGTTTCAATACTCATTCATACACCTCACGGAAACGGGAAGCGACTTTACGGCTGATAATATTCAACCCTAATGTAATAACAAATAACAATAAACCGATAGCGAAAATGCTGTTGTAATCCGGAGTATCGTAACCCACATCACCGCCGCTGATCCGGGCAATATATCCTGTCATCGTTTCGGCTGCCCGCAACGGATTCATCGTAAAAGCCGGGCCTGAGCCAGCTGCGATTGCCACAATCATCGTCTCGCCAACTGCACGCGAAACACCCAAAAGGAAAGCAGCAATTATCCCCGATAATGCAGCCGGTAAAACAACCCGCACCGCAGTCTCCAAACGTGTTGCACCGAGACCATAAGCGGCCTCTCGTAAAGATCGAGGAACCGCGCTCAGGGCATCTTCGCTCATTGAGCACACCAGAGGCAAAATCATAATCCCCATGACTAAACCCGCCGAGAGTGTGTTGTAAATTTGGACATTATCCTCACCCAAAATCGATCTCAGCAATGGCGTCATAAAAGTCAATGCAAAATAACCATAGACAACGGTCGGGATTCCTGCCAGAATTTCAAGAGTCGGCTTCAAGATCTTACGCGCTTTACTGGTGGCGTACTCGCTCAAATATATCGCTGCACTCAAGCCCAAAGGCAGAGAAACCAGCATCGCAAAAAAGCTGGTCATTATCGTTGAATTCACCAACGGCAACACACCATATTTGCCGATAGCTGGCGCCCAGGTGGTCTGAGTTAAAAAATCCAAAACACGGATATCAGGATCATTAAAAAATAACAAAGACTCTTTTCCCAGCTCGAAAACAATACCCAATGTGGTAAGTATGGATACCGCGCCGCAAAAAAACAAAAATGCTTGAATGATACTTTCACCAACACGGAACCGTTTACGCAAATCATAATGAGTCATATTTTCAACTTCGGCGACAAGCTGATTCGCCGCCTGAATCTTGCCGATATAACTTCCCATTTTAACAATTTCCTTATGCGACAGCCTGGCTTTCCTTCCCAGGTAGGCGAAGGAAAGCCAGTTTACGAAGGATGAATTTCCCTGAATGTTACTTTACTGCATCGAGCCAGGCCTGAACAGAAGCCGCCATAGTCTCATCACTCACCGGGAAGTAACCGACATCACCAATAACATCATCAACATTGGTAAGGAAGTAGTTGATAAAGCCAGCCACCTGCGGTTTATCTTTCATAATCTGCGCGTCAGTGTACAGATAAAGCGGGCGAGATAAGAGATATTCACCACTTTCTGCAGTTTCAAAACTGGGCGCAATTCCATTAATAGATACTGCTTTCAGGTTTGCTTCATTATTTTTGTAATATGCAAAGCCGAAGTAACCGATGGCATATTTGCTGCCTTCAACACCTTGAACCAGAACATTGTCATCTTCGCTCGCCTGTTGATTCTTGGCAGACAGAGCCAGTTTCTTGGCGTCATCAAGTTTTTCAATCTTCAGTGGCTTCTGCAAGACAAATTCTACGAAGAAATCAAAAGTACCGCTATCGGTGCCGGGCACAAAACGCTGAATGGGTTCAGCAGGCCAATCAGGATTGACATCCGACCATTTTTCCGCATCGCCAGAGAATATCTTACCCAGTTCATCGACAGTAACGTCGGTCAGAAAATCGTTATCCTGGTTGACAACAATGGCGATAGCATCCAGACCCACTTTAAAGGCAACCGGAGTGCGGTTAATAGCTTTACAATTCTCAACTTCCGCATCCTTGATTCCACGACTGGCGTTAGCAATATCCGTCTCGCCGGTTTTGCAGAATCGCTCAAAACCACCACCGCTGCCGATGCTATCAATTTTTATCTGGCCGCCATATCCATCCGCTTTGAAGTTCTCAGCGATGGCTTCTGCAAGTGGGTAAACCGTTGAACTTCCGGCAGCATACACATCACCTTTCAAGTCAGCCGGAACGACTTCAGGAAGCTGACCACTTTCGACCGCTGGCGCTTCAGTTGGAGCTTCTGTAGCAACCGGAGCTTCGGTTGGCGCTTTAGTCGCCGCTGGAACAGTGGTTGGTTCTTTAACAGGAGCTGGTGTGGCCGCAGGCGAGCAAGCAGCCAGTATAAATACGACTAATAATAAAGATACTAAAATTGAATAAAATTTGCGTTGCATGTTTTCTCCTCAAAATTTTTATTTTTTCTCTTACCCCCAATCATAACAACGCATATTTAACGCCCATAGAAAGGGGTGTTAATCTTCTGTCAAAGTCATATTAAGAGAATGTTAAATCAGGGAAATATCGTCTTTAGATTCCAGAAGAATATCACATCACCATTAAAGCTCAAAAGGCTACCGGGCCATTGGAAGTGAAATATAAAACGTACTTCCCTGATTCTGAATCGATTCGGCCCAAATTTTTCACCCATGCGCTTCAATCGTATGGCGAGCTATCGACAACCCTAATCCGGTTCCCCCTCCTGATCGCGCCCGATCTGTCTTATAAAACCGTTCAAAAATACGAGATAGATCCTCAGCGGGAATGCCTATACCTGTATCCTTTATCGTAAAAATAATGTTGTTCTCTTCTTTTTTTACAGAAACAAATATACTTCCACCCGGCAAAGTGAATTTGATCGCGTTATGAATCAGATTTATGAAAACTTGCTGCATTCGTTCAGCATCTACAACGATTGAAGGAAAACTTTCCTGATAATCCAAAAGCAGATTCAGCCCGGCTCGCTCAGCCTGTAAACGCATTCGCTCAACCGCAGCGGTTATTAAATCAACCGGGGAAACAGGTTTTAACTGTAAAGGAACTTTTCCCGACTCAATTCGCGATAACTCCAACAATTCCTGCACCATTTGGGTTAAGGAATCAATTTCGACTTCCATACGCGCTACAAAGCGATGAGCAGCCGGCGGATCTTCCAATGCGCCATCCTGTAAGGTTTCCACCAGCGCTTTCATCGATGCCAGAGGCGTCCTCAATTCATGAGATACGTTGCTAATAAAATCCTGCCGGATCGTTTCCAGACGGTGCTGACGTGTCAGATCCTGAAATACCAGAAGGACATGTCCGGGAAGAGACTGGCCAAATGGCGTAGCAATCGTTTGTAAAAACAGCTTATCAGGGTTAACCTCCAAAGTCATGCTTTGCACAACACCAGTTTGGCGGCAAGTCTTCCACAATTCATAAAGCTGGTGTTGTCTTACCACTTCAATAACCGTATGCCCCAGCGCATCAGCCTCTTTGATTCTGAACATCCGCTCTGCCGCCGAATTCAGTAATTGCACATTACCCAAATTGTCAACCATCAATACACCATCATTCATTCGGGCCAGAACGGCTGCCATTTTACTCCGTTCAGTCTGCAAATCCTCTATCTTGTTACGAAGCTGAATTGCCATCTTACCGAATGCTTCATTCAGACGATTAATTTCATTGATTCTGGATGGTATCAATTTATCAGAATAATCTTCGTTAGCCAACCTTTGAGCAGCGTCAGTGATATTAGATAATGGCTGCAAGGCGAGCCGGGTTATTAATGTCGCCAGGAATAATATTGCAATCAATGCAATAACAGCAGTAATCGAGAATGTCATGGTAATACGGTTGAGATGGTTTCTCAGACCGGTCATAGCAATAGCCAGGCGTGCAAACCCGATTACTTGACCATCCTTCTTGATCGGTACGGCTGTATACAATAAATCTTCCCGGATAGTATGGCTGTATCGAATCGAATGACCCTCGCCGCTTACCAATGCTTGTTTGATTTCCGGGCGTCCCAGGTGATTCTCCATTTCTTCTACCTTTGCCTGAGATTCACCCAATACGATTCCCTGAGAGTCAATCAGGGTTATCCGCACTCCCAAAATTCTGGCATATTCATCCACCAAAGGATCTAATTTCTTTACACCGTCTACTGTCCCAATGAGCGGCTCCACCAGTTTTGCCACCAGGTGTGTTTCATTGGCGAGGGTGGAAATTTCAGTATCAAGATAGTTATCTCTCGAATAATTCGATAGATAGACTGTCAGAAAAGCCATCATCAATAACAACAAAACCATATAGGGGAAAGCAACTCGCCAGCGAAGAGAACGCAACATGGCTATCCCTCAAAACGATAACCCGCTCCACGAACTGTTACAATGCGTTGTGGATTTGCCGGATCATCTTCGATCTTTTCCCTGAGCCAACGAATATGGACATCCACTGTCCGGCTGTCGCCTATAAAATCCCACCCCCAAACTCTTTCAAGCACTAATTCACGGCTCAGCACCTGCCCACGATGCTGAGCAAGATAGATTAATAAATCGTATTCTTTTGGCTTGAGCGCCAAAGGTTTATCCATTAAACGGATCTCGCGGCGTTTTAAGTCCATAACGAGATCCCCAAAAACCAATGGAGGAACAGCAGCATCAGCCAAATCAGACGGCTTCGAAGCCATCTCTTCTTTAATCAAACGCACCCGGCGCAGCATGGCTTTTACCCTGGCAAGAAGTTCGCGCATACTGAATGGCTTTGTCATATAATCATCAGCCCCAACTTCAAGCCCAACCACGCGATCAATTTCATCATCTCGCGCTGTCAGCATTAATATTGGAGTGTTCATTTCCTGACGCAAAACACGGCAAACCTCAAAACCATCCATGACGGGCAGCATGACATCCAATAGTATTAAATCGGGGTGAAACCGTCGCGCAATATCCAGGGCCATTTGACCATCGTTCGCAGTTTCAACTTCATATCCTTGTCGATTAAGGTTATAGGTCAGGGTTTCCTGCAAAGTCAATTCATCTTCCACAACCAGTATTTTTTCACCCATTCTCGCACCTCATTTCGTCTAACAATTCAACCAGCCTGGCAGCGATTATCGGTCGTGAAAAATATCGCTCAACATACTGGCGGCCAGCCAAACCCATCGCGCGCGCCGCAGAACGACGCAAGGCCATTTGCCTGACGGCATTTGCCATCGCGGTAGAATCACCTGGTGGTATTGCTATACCTGCGCCGGCCTCCTCAACCACTTTGCGAATCACGCCATCAATAGCCAGTATTACAGGGCGTCCAGCAGCCATATAATCGAAAACCTTATTGGGATAAGTCGTCGCATACAACGGAATCGGCTTTAATATCGCAATGCAGGCATCAGCAGCAGCCAAAACGCCAGGCATATCCTGTTTTGGCGCCGGATCTAAAAATGTCGTGTTGGTCAAATTCATCCTGGCAGCCTGCGCTACGAGCGAACGCTTTTCCTTCCCATCACCCACAAACACAAACTGAATTTCAGGATGGCATTTAAGCTGAGATGCAGCTTCCAATACAACACCCAAATCATTTGAAAGACCATGCGCGCCCGCATAGAGTACAACAAATTTATCAACAAGGTGATGCTTCGAACGGAATTCCTCTCCACTTGCATTCGGGTCAAACATTTCAGGGTCGGCGCCATTAGGTAATAAATATACGTTACCCGCGCCTCGTTTTTGCACATGTTCAATAAAACCCGGTGAATTAACCATGACCCGGTTAGCATGTTGATATAAAAATGACTCAAACCATTCCGAAAGGCGAATAAGAAACGGATTACGCAGAACACCGACCTGGATGGCAAACGCCGGCCAGAGATCACGCACCTCGAATAAAAATGGCGCACGTTTCAAACGCGCCAACGCCCAGGCTGTGCCGCCCTGAAATAGCGGCGGCGAGGTTCCCCAGACCAGATCTACTTTTGGCACACCAAGCCCAACAAAAAAAGAGGACAACATAAAACTGAGAAAGCTGAACACGCGCAGAACAAAACTGCGGTGTAAACCGGTGTAGGTGTAAGTACGGAAAATGGTCAATCCCTGACCCTTATCCACGCGCTCGACCCAATGATTCGACCTGCTCTGTGTCTTTCCGGTCAGATAACTGACCGGACTGGCGATTACTGTAACCCGATGTCCGCGATTGATCAGATAACGAGCCAATTCGTAATGGCGAGTCCCTCCGGCTTCGTCGAGGGCTGCAAAAGCCTGATGAACAATCAGTATATGCATCAATAAACGCAATCCATAAAAAACATAAAAAATTTACTCAACTTAAGCTGTTTAATATTATAGCGAAAGGATTTAATTCAACCAAAGTAATAAGGGGTTTAATTTATTCATCCACAATCAGGGAATACCCAACGAGTAGTAATTTTTATCGGCATCTTAAAAGGCACAACAACACCATACGACAATGCAGGTATCTTATAACCATAGGTGGGTGAATACCAGCCTCGAACCGATTTAATATCCCCCTCGCCAAACAGAATTTGTCCGCCGCGCACCAATTGATAGCAAATCCGCTCATTTACTTTCTCAATCGCATCATCCATCAAGACTGAATTAACCATCACATCGATATTGATCCAACCATAAGGCGACAACAGTGATAGGATATTATTTTCAAATTTCCACTGCCAATCAGGCATCAACCACTGCAAGTAAGCCTGATGCTCAGAAATAAAAAATCGTTTATCAGAACAAGAAACAAGGTGATCTTCCACCAACCATTGATCATCATTCGTGCAGGTAACTACACGCCGATGTTTTATATCCAGGCGGCAATAACCATTGTGACTTGCAGCCACTTGCTGTAAAGCTCCACTCTCTGTTTTCTTGTTATCTTTGTTATCTTCTGTCGTTGCCTGGGCCCAGTTTACCCATAAGAAACGTCCTGCCCGATTCATCTGATCCTGTCCATCGATCATTACAGTATTATGAACTAAAGTGCTCGCCAATGAATTATCCCAAGGGGGTAAAGCATTATACTGGTATGTTCCGGCATCCAGCGCGACATTGATACCGCGCCACCACAAATCCAGATGCAGTTGGTCGGCATGGGATGGGCGAGCTGAAAATTTTGCTGCCCTTAAATATGCCCATGAATTTTTAGTGGATATTCTATGTAATCGCCCCGGTAAAAGGAAAGTTTCCTGGTCGCCAGGAATATTAAAGACTTGTTTTTCCGGGCTATTGATAGGCTGTCCAAGCCACAATCCTAATTCATCCCAGGGACCAGAAGAAAGCAGCGGCTGGCCGAGAAATGCACGGCTGGCTGCCTGCAATACAGGACGGTAGTCTTCAAATTCTCCAACCGCCAGTGGGAGGATATTTGCCCCATCATTCGACCCGAGGTTGGGTACTCTTCCGCTCAAAGGATCAAACAACGCAAGCAGCCAACGAGTCGCAAGCGCCAATTGTTGGCTGCTTTGAACCAAAAATGGTTGCTGTTGGCATCGGGCCAGCCTATCCATCCACAAAGCCGCGTGCAGCATTAAACGATGGTAATTAGTGCTTTGTTGGATATAACAGCCATCATCCAAAATTTGATTTTGGAACACCCAATTCGCCCATTGCCACCCTGATCGCCGCCATTGAGATGCATGCTTATATTGAGGCATAAATACCCCGGCAGTATAAAGCCCGATCGCTTCAATCAGTAAATGATTATTATTTTGCGCCCGGGCATAAATCATCGTGGGTGGGATACGTTCAGCGTGCGTCATGACCGCCCATTTAATCAGCGCCCGGCGATTTTTATCCTCTTCTTGAGCAGCAAAAACACACCAGCCAAAAACCAACGCCAAAATCCGCAAGGCGATTTCTTGTCCGGACGCCCAATTGACACCCAGGTTGGGAGGATTTTCCCTTAAGAAACGCTCGATTAAATCCCAAAAAGCCTGTGAATAACGTGCATCCCTGCTCAGGCAATAAGCCCGACCCAAAGTGAAAACCCATCCCAATCGAGCCGGTTCCCAAATAAATTTTATATCATGCTGCGGCGGGTTAAATTCTGGATGTTTATCGGCAAGCGTCCAGTGTACAAGCGGGCCGGTTTGTGCAACATCAAACGGGATAGCCTGGACGCCAAAGAGACGCATCTTTCCCTGAATTATTTCTTCTGCTTCAGCTATCAATTGGTCAATCTTATCGCCCAGGACATTTTTTAGATTTTCAGGGGATGGAATCTCTAACAGATTAATAACAGGATCAGGGTACTCATCCAGTTCCTCGAACGGAGGAACTGGTTTTGGAGGCGTCAACCAACGAATAAAACCACTCTTTAGACCCACCTGATAAGCAGCATATAAAACAGTTGATGTTAAACCAAGCTCTTGCAAAGCTTTTAACATCAATAAAAGACGAAGCCCGGAAAGTGAAGCCATACGCCATTTAAATATCAGGAAATCTCTATCCGCTCGTGTGTACGGATTGCTTCAACCGCCATAAAAGTCGCTTTTGTGACGCCAATCAGTTGATCATAAGGAACAGGGGGTTCACCGTTATTCTGTATGGCGCAGAAAAAGTTTTTCAAAACATTCAGGTGGCCTTTATCCTGGCGCAGATAGGAACGCATCTTTTTTGTCTTGCCGTTCAATGTCAACTGCAAAGAACGAAAATCATCCAGCACTGCCGCTCGACCGCCGCCAAAAACTTCAACGCGCTCTTTTGGGAAAGATTTATCACCATTCGCGAAGTAACTCACTGATCCAATTGATCCATTTCCAAACGTGAAATTCAAAATAACATTATCTTCGTGGTAAATACCCCCATCGGGCAAAGATTGGGCTGAAACATTAATAGGTAAAGAACCCGTCAGGAAGGTCAAGAAATCGATAAAATGACAGCCTTCGCCAATAATTCTTCCACCGCCTTGAGTCGAGTCATGTAACCAATGGCTGGGCGGAAGGTAGCCAGCGTTTACCCGATAATTTATCAAAAGAGGTTCCTGGCTTTGCGAGATGAATTTTTTCAATTGCACAGCAAAAGGCGCAAAACGTCGGTTAAAGCCCACTGTTAACAATGTCTCACAGCGTTTCAATGCCGCAACAACCTGATCAAGTTCATCCAAGTTAAGCGCCAAAGGTTTCTCACAAAAAACATGCTTCCCAGCCTGAAGAGCTTTGACTACAAGCGGCGCATGCAAATTATGACGAGTCAAAATGGCAACTACATTAATTTGTGGGTCGGCAATAATTTGTTCAGCATCCGCCGACGCATAACGAAATCCGTATCTCTGCGCAGTATGGCGGGCGTTTAAACCAGAGGCAGAAGCAATTCCTACCCGATCAATCAAAGCTATTCGACGGATAGATGGTAAAAACATCGCTGAAGCAAAATTCCCCGCGCCGATCACACCCAACGACAGGCGCTCGGAAACCGGTTTTACGCGAGCGCTTTGGACATATTCCTCTTCCGTGGGAACCGACCTGCTGATATCCTCTTGCGTTTGAGGATAGGTCAGCAATACACCTAAAAATGGTTCATTTCGCTTTCCGGTGATTAACTCATACGCTTCAGGAGCCTGCGCAATATCGTAACGATGAGTGATCAACGGGTGGACATTCAACCGACCATCTGCCAACAAATCCACGACCGCCTGCAAATTTCGGCCTTCTGTCCAGCGCACATATCCAAGGGGATAATCTTTCCCCTCTTCTTCATACTCCGGATCATAACGACCTGGGCCATAAGAACGCGAAACGAAGAAAGACAACTCCTTCTCATAATATAATTTTCGTGGAATATCCAAACCAACTGCGCCCACAGCCACAACACGCCCACGATCACGGGCAATTTTTCCAGCAAGATAAACGGGGTCGCCGGAAGATGTGTCGGCGCAAATAAGCGCCAGATCGCAGCCGACACCCTGCGAAAAAGACTGGCATGCTTCTTCTGCTTCCGGGCGTAAAACCGCTTTAAAGCCCATTTGCCGGGCCAATTCCACTCTTCGCTCATCGAGATCAATCCCCAGTACTGAGCATCCGGCTGATCTGGCAATCCCAATGGACAATAACCCTAATAATCCCAGCCCAATGACTGCCACGCGCTCTCCAACCTGAGGCATTCCCAACCTGAAGCCATGCATGGCAATTGCGCCAATCGTTGTGAATGCAGCGGACTCAAAATCCAGATCGGGAGGTAACTTCGCCAGTAAATTTTGAGGAACTGCCACATATTCCGCATGCACAGCGTAGCCGCCGCCAGCGCAAGCCACACGGTCGCCGACCTGAAAACCCTGCAAATCCTCCCCGACAGCAACAACAACTCCCGCCGATGAATAACCCAATACCATCGGTTGGTCCAGTCTGTTAAAGGCGGCATCCACAGTTGTTAAAATCCCTTCGCGACGCGCTTTATCAACAAGCTGCATAACAAGATCGGGACGAGATCGGGCCTTGCCCAACAAACTTTTTTCAGCAAAATCGACCACCATTCGTTCTGTGCCTGCCGAAACCAACGATGCGACATTATGCACAAGAGCCATTTTTGGTCGTGGAGTCGGAATAGGAACTTCAGAGACGAGAGTTTCACCTGTTCGGATATTTTGCAGTAGTTGTTTCATAGAATTGATTATAGCGTATAGCTGCTGTAGCCGCTACTTAAGAACTTGCCTATTGTGGCGCTCCTGTTGATTCAAGCATGGGCGTGCGCGTCAAACCAGGTGTCGGTGTGGAGGTTGAGGTAGCGCTTCGCGTCGGCGTGGGGGTAGCTGGCAACGGCGTTTTGGTGGGAGTTCCCGCTGGAGTTGGCGGGGTCCCGGTTATAAGCGTTGGCTTCGGCGTACGTGATGGTGTTGGGCTGGCAGCAAGGCTGGCCGCCAGGTTCGTACAGATTTGCTCACCTGCTTCGACGATACTCATAATCGCCGGGTCAGCGGAGAATCCAGCGCGAACCCGGCTAAAAATTTCATTTGCTTCTGGACAATAATTCCGGTCCCGACGACTCAGCCCAGCCAGGACCGAGCCATAAGTATAGTAATAGGCAACTGTATTAGCCGAAAGATCCATCCCAACGACTGCCGATTGCGCTTCGGATTCATCACAATTACGCGCCGCGCAACTTTCTTCCGCCGTGCAGCCGTAAAGGGCGCACTTGAAAACGGGGATGGATCCCTCATAGTTACGCGACTTAAAATACACAATTCCCAACTGACCATAAGTATCCGGATTCGACGGATCAAAGGAAATAGCCTTATTGATATTACGCGCAGCAATAAAGAATTCACCCTGCTGTGTGTATGTTTTTGCAATCGAAATATAAGGGACTGGATCTTTGATCCCCAGTTGTTCATCCAGACTGGCTGCTTTGGCAAAATATTCAAGCGCCAGATCATATAGCTGTAAATGACGATATCCTACGCCAATCGATATATACAGGAAGGTTAGATTTGGGGTTATTTCCGCCGCAGCCTTATACTCATCGATTGCGCTGCCGTAATCACCCAATGATTCAAGAACATAAGCATACACACGATGGACATCCATGAGCGTTGGGTCGCGAGCAGCAGCCTGTTTAATATACTGCTGAGCCTGCAACCATTTTTGCTGGTCAACCAGAATTTCGGCGTAATAGGCCAACGCCAGAGTATTCTGGTTATCCAATTGCAATGCTCTAACAGCATCCTGTTCTGCCTGAGTTAAATAATTTACCCTTTCTTCTCCGGCCAAAGAGGCATTCCAGTCTAAAACAAAAGCACGAATGGCATACACCATGCTATCATCAGGCGCCTGTTCAACAGCCAAATTTGCATGATCTAAAGCCTCTTGCAAACGTTGCTTTCGTTCAACGTCCGTCGTCAGCAGATTGGATGAGTAGGCTTCGATTCGAGCCAGTTCCGCATACAATTCGGCGTTATTCGGTTCAAATGTTACAGCCTGTTTATATGCCGCGATGGCTTTATTAAGGTTGCCAGCAGTGAAGTGAGCCTGTCCTTCCAGCGCGTAAGATTGAGAAGTTCGCGTGGGGGTCGGCGTAGGTAAAAAAAGAGGGGTAATTTGACCGCTATTCAAAGCGCGCAGCACCCAGACCCCGCCCGTTATTAATATCAACCAAAGGATCATCCGGTAAATATTAGAGCGTGGTTTGACTTCTCGAAAAGTGGGACGTTTACCAATCAGGTTCATTTAACCAACTAGCTTACGGCGCCGGCGTTTCTGTCGCTTCATCTACCGGAACTTCAACAGGCTCCTCAGTTTCACCTTCAACAGGTGTTTCCGTTTGTTCTCCCGATTCTTCCTGTGTTGGCGCAGGCGTTGGCGTTAAAAGGCCTTCTTTACAAATCCGTACCATCTCCTGAGCATTAAAAACAGCAGTCTCATCATCTTTTACCCCCTTCATGATAACTTGAGATAACGGTAGAGCCTCAGAACAATTTCCCAAACGCGCTAAAGTTAAACCATAGATGTAATAATACTCGGCAACGCGACCATAATCTAAAGGCAACCCGCTAACCTCAACCCCATCAGGCGTTGTACCGCCTCGAATAGCATAGCGCAAAGCATCGGCGGCTTCTTCGTACTTACGATTACGGTAATACATTGTGCCCAGGTTACCATACAGGTATGGATCTCTCGGATCCACTTTTACAGCCTGTTCGGCATACTGAATTGCCTTTGCATACTCGCCCACTGTTGCATAGGTACGCGAGATATATGTATTGGGAAGCGGATCCGTAGGATTCAAGGCGTTGGCGCGTGTAAACTCTTCAACGGCTTTATCATATTGTTCCAGAAAACGATAATTTCTTCCTAAAGCCATATGAATGTCCGCAATATTGTCATTATATTGGGCAGCCGCCTGATATTCAACCAGCGCCTCCTGATAATTCCCTGTCAACTCTAAAATATAACCTCGCGCCCTTCGGGTTTCCAATAAATTCGGCGCTAAAGCAATGGCTGTTCGCGATTCTTCTGCCGCCTTATCCATTGACCCTAAGGCCCCCTGCCCGGCCTCAATTTGTTTACCAATGACTTCCGCATAATAGGCATGCACAAGAGGATTATTTGCATCCAGTTCCAAAGATTTTTTAATGGAAGATTCAGCTTTGAGATAATCGCCCTCAAATCCTAAGGCCCACCCCAAAACCGCATAAGCCATCGGATTATTCGGGTTAAGAATCAAGGCATTCTCGGCATTGATCTGAGCGTCATGATACTTCGCCGCGAATACCTGCACACGCGCCAGAGCAACATAAATTGCAGCATTATTCGGGTCCGAGCGAATTGCCTGCTCGTATGCCGCAATGGATTGAGTCAATTTACCGGTGGCAAACAGGTTCTCCGCTTCGATCACAAAGGATTCCGGGTTGCGTGTTGCCGTCGGAGTAGGAATAAAAAGAGGCGGCGTCTCTGGCACCACAATCTGATTGACATACACCGCACCGCCAACCATAAGCGCCAGTAATAAAACAACAAAAGGGTTGGAGTGAGAGCGGCGTTTTCGTCGCATATTTAATTTGCTGCCACGCAGATACATAAACTCATCTTACCATTATTTTTTAGGAACCTCAAGAGATACTGCAAACAGTGAATATCCACTTGCGCATCATCTTCCTTCAGACTAGAATCATGCTATGCTTTTCGATATATTTACCCTTTTCCCGGAGGTTTTTTTACCTTATATTGATTCGAGCATTATCAAACGCGCCAGACAAAACCGTCTGGTCGAAATTAATTTATACAACATTCGCGACTGGGCTACCGACCGCCATCATGTAACCGACGATATGCCTTACGGAGGTGGGGGTGGAATGGTGATGAAACCCGAACCTCTCTTCGCGGCTGTAGAGAGTATCCTGGGCGTTTTACCACAATGTCCAATCATATTGCTTACCCCTCAGGGTCGTACCTTTACACAAGAAGTAGCTCAGGAGCTGGTCAAAGAGTCTCATCTTGCCTTGATTTGCGGTCATTACGAAGGAATCGATGAACGAATTCGTCAACATCTTGTGACCGATGAGATCTCAATTGGCGATTATGTATTAACAGGCGGAGAACTTCCAGCCCTGGTGATGCTAGATGCACTCACCCGTTTGATTCCTGGAGCATTGGGCGATCCCACCGGGGCAATGGACGATTCACACGCTTCAGGCCTGCTCGAATACCCGCAATATACGCGTCCGCCGGAATTCCGTTCATGGCGAGTCCCCGAAGTTCTCCTGTCGGGCAACCATGCTGAAATCAATCGTTGGCGGCGCGAACAGGCATTGCTGCGCACTTTTCAACGCCGCCCCGATTTGCTCCAAAAGGTTTTATTAAGCTCAGAAGATCAAAAATATCTATCTCATCTTAAAGCCGACTTTAAAGAAGATAATTGAACATCAACCAGAAACCGAAAGGAAACAACAATGAAACTTAATTACGGTAAGACGTTTTTATTAGGATTCGGATTTTTCGGCGTCAGCATCATTTGGGGTACTTATAATGCATTTGTTCCAATTTTTCTGGCAAATAAATTTGCCCTATCCCCTGTCTTAATCGGCTTTTTTATGACACTAGACAACATTGCTGCATTATTAATCCAACCGCCAGTCGGCGCATGGTCTGACCGGTTGCGCACTCCAATCGGGAGACGAATGCCATTCATTCTTATTGGCGCGCCAATTGGCGCTATTGCTTTTGGCCTCATCCCCATTGCTGCGGTTTTACCACTTTTTGTTGCCTGCACCAGCAGTCTGCTCTTAAGCATGGCCTTCTGGCGAACACCCGTCATTGCACTCATGCCCGACATCACCCCATCGCAATTCCGGTCGCAAGCCAATGGAATTATCAACTTCATGGGCGGCGTTGGCTCGATCATTTCTTTTCTCGGCGGATCAGCGCTGTATAAAATGAATCCTGCTTATCCCTTCTGGCTGGGTTCCATTCTGGTGATATTATCATCATTACTTGTATTTATCTTCATCAAAGAACCAAAAACTTATGAGGATAGCGAAAAACAACCGGGCATAATAGACAGCCTGAAAACCGTGATTAAGGACAAGGACAAAAGCGCTATACGAATGCTTCTGGCGATCTTTTTCTGGTTTCTGGGTTATACAGCCATTGAAGCATTTTTTACCCTTTATGCCAACAAACACCTTGGGTTGGACGAAGCCGACGGCGCGCGTTTACTTGGGCAGCTTTCCTTTATTTTTGTTCTGTGCGCCTTGCCCTCTGGTTATATAGGCGGCAAAATCGGACGGCGAAAGACAATCAGTATCGGCTTGATCCTGATGAGCCTGGTGATACTGGGAATGTTCTTTGCGCCGCCTTCATTTCTGACTATCCCGCTCACCAAACTCCCTGCGCTCGGAGTAGTGCCGGTCATTGGTGTTGCACTGATGCTGGCTGGTCTTGCC
>CAZDAW010000017.1:0-45274 GCA_964503685.1 uncultured Anaerolineaceae bacterium
CAAGTTCATCAAGGATTTTAAAAACATATCGGCCTGCCCACTGTGAAGAGCCGCCGCCCATGACGATTGCTACAGCTACAGTCTCTGCGATCTCCTGGCGGGTAGCGCCGTTCTCCACTGCACTGGTCGTATGATACTCAACACAGCCGTAGCAAGAAGAAACAATGCTTATGGCAATTCCGATTAATTCTTTGTATTTACGGTCAAGCGCTCCACTTTGCAGCGTTTTTGCCTCCAACTCCTCAAACTCACGAAAAGTACTGATACCACTGGTGAACATTTTATAGTTGTATTTCTTGCGTAATTCTCGAACTTCTTCAACGTTTTCGAACATTTTAGCTCCTATATTTGTATATTTTTTATGACCATTGCGCCTTCTCCGCATGGTAATAAGTTTATTAATCCCTGTATTCTGCTAATTAACTTGTTTTGACAGGAATTCTTTCAGCGCATTCCCAAGACGTTTGATCCCCTCTTCAATAACACAGGGCGGATTTCTGGTAAAATTTAAGCGTAGGAATGAATGCGTGTCGCGATTGGGAAAGAAGAACGAACCAGGAGCATATATCACTCCGGTCTTTGCTGCGATAGGATAAAATTCATCCGCAGAAAGTTTTCCGGGAAGTTGCAACCAGATATATAGCCCCCCAAGCGCATTATTCCAACGAACTCCGGCAGGCATATAATGTGATAAGGCGTTTATCATAACGCCTCTGCGTTGGTTGAAAATAAAGCGAGCCTTCCGTAAACTGGCCTGATACCGCCCTACGGTAATATATGCATCCAAAGCATGTTGCATCAGGTTGGAAGTGGTTACATCACTGTTGTGCTTAATATCCCTTAACCGTTCATAAACGACGTCCGCAGCCACTAAAAAACCGATTCGCAAACAGGGGATTAGCATCTTGGAAAAAGTACCCACGTAAATTACCGATCCATTGCGATCGAGAGCTTTAAGGGCTGGTTGAGCAATTCCTTTGTATCGAAGATCGCCCACAAAATCATCCTCCAGAATCGGCAGGTTGTATTTTTCCGCTAAAGCTACCAACTTACGCCGGCGGATAGAGCTCAAGCAGGCCCCGGTTGGATTCTGGAAATTAGGCACTGTGTAAATCAATTTTGGATTCACGCGACAGAGCAATTCTTCTACTCTATCAACCTTCATCCCTTCCTCGTCCACTGGCACTTCTATCATATTTATATCGGAGGAATGACACAGGTCAATGATACCCTTGTGAGTATGCTTTCGATCAAGACACTATCACCAGGACGAGTTAATAATCTGACAACCATCCCCAAAGCCTGTTGTGACCCGGTCGTGACCAACACATGATCTGGGTGGGCCGGTATTCCTTGATTGGTTAAAATCTGCGCAATGGTATTTCGTAAAGGTGCGTAACCGGCCGAGTCGCCGTAGCTCAATGCCGCTCTGCCTTTTTGCCGGAGTACATTATGTAAGGCTTTTCGAAAATCATCCAATGGAAATAAACTGCTGTCGCCTCCGCCTTCCGCAAATGAGATCAGATCGGGATGCGTCGCAGAAGCGATCATTTGATCAAGCCCTTGAGATGCTGATTCCCAAGATGAGGTTAATAACTGATTCTGCCATGCCGGAGGATTGGCTGCCGGATATTTTCCAATCAAAGCTGAATAATCTACCGGAATTGAGGCCACGTAAGTACCGCCACCCTGTTTGGTATAAACCAATCCTTGAGCTTCCAATTCGGCATAAGCATTGGTAACCGTCAAACGACTGACTCCCAGGTTTCTCGCCAACTCACGACTTGCCGGCAAACGCACTTCGGGCGCCAATTTTCCCGAACTGATTTGATCCTGGATGAACAGGCGAATTTGGTGATAAATTGGGGTTGAACTCTCTCGATCAAGGGGTATGCGCATGAAAAGTTTCCATAAGAGCGTATTGGTTTCGGGTTGGTATATAGAATATACGTCTTTTTTGTGATTTGTATATAGCCAATTTGATCCAAAAAGAACCGATCCACCAATTGGCGTGGCTGTAACCTTACCCAATAAATACTTTTTTCACGACAATTGAGTTATGGTATGATAGCCGGATATTCTTTTCAAGAAGGTTTCAATGTTCCAGTTTAGAAAAATCTACCATGAATTCCCTTCAAAATTCTGGATTGTCGCTGCGGTCGCTTTTATTGACCGTGTCGGTGTCACACTCCTCTTTCCGTTTCTTTCACTTTATATCACTCAGAAATTTCAGGTGGGTATGACCCAGGCTGGAATTATCCTGGGGATATATTCCATTTTTGGCCTGGCAGGTGGGATGATAGGCGGCGCGCTGACGGATAAATTCGGACGCCGTAAATTGATTCTTTTCGGATTAATTTTCAGCGCTTTAAGTACTCTGTCGTTGGGTTTCGTCAATGATATAAAAGTTCTTTATCCATTGATGATTATTGTGGGATTACTATCAGATATAGCCGGTCCCGCTCATACAGCCATGATTGCCGATATACTGCCGGAAAAACAACGCCAGGAAGGTTTCGGCATTCTGCGCGTAGCTGGAAACATGGCCTGGATCATTGGGCCAACCATAGGTGGTTTCGTTGCAAATAGATCTTTCTTCACCCTGTTTGTTCTGGACGCGGTTATCAGTTGTTTTGTTGCTTTTCTGTTCTATTTACTTATACCGGAAACAAAACCGGAAGTCCGCGCCGAACAACAACATGAAAGCCTATTTGAAACCTTTAAAGGTTATGGATTGGTATTACATGATTTTGCTTATATGGCTTTTCTGTTCGCCGGTATTCTGATGGGAATTGTCTATCAGCAGTTATATAATTCTCTCTCGGTTTATTTGCGCGATTACCACAGCATAGAACCCCAGGGATACGGATTCCTGTTAACAACCAGCGCCATCACCGTCATCCTGTTTCAATTCTGGATGACGCGCGCTATCAAGAATAGACCTCCCTTCCTGATGATGGCATTCGGTACAATATTTTACATGGCCGGTTTTGGGATGTTCGGTTTTATTTCAAATTATTGGTTATTTGTCCTGGCGATTGTCATTATAACCATCGGTGAGATGATCGTCGTGCCAACTTCTCAGGCGCTGGCAGCCAATTTTGCCCCAATCGAAATGCGCGGTCGTTATATGGCTGTGTTCGGGTTGATCTGGATGATTCCAGCTACTATTGGACCGGGTGCAGCTGGGTATATCCTGGATAATTACAATCCTAACCTGTTGTGGTACATCGGCGGTATATTGTGCGCCATTTCGGCTTTGAGCTTTTATGCCTTGCACTTGCGCTTGGGAAGGCAAAAACGTTTTAAGCCAGCGCCGCCTGAACAAGAGAAAGAAGCCGTTCTGGCGTGAAGTTTTTATCTATTGCCTCACAGACTTTATTCCCCCGGCAATTAATTCAGTAATCTATCGTATCGATTTACCGGATCTCCCTTGTGAAACTGAGTATGATAAAGGTGTGCATAAAGGCCATCCAGCGCCAATAATTCTGCATGGGTGCCTTGCTCGACGATCTGTCCGCGATCAACGACTAAAATCATATCAGCCGCAAGAATGGTGCTGAGACGATGGGCAATAACGATACTGGTTCGTTTTGCCATCACATGTTTTAAAGCATCCTGAATGAGCGCTTCTGATTCGCTGTCCAGGCTGCTGGTAGCTTCATCCAAGACCAAAATTCGCGGATTTTTAAGGATAACACGCGCCAGGGCAATGCGCTGTTTCTCGCCGCCGCTCAAACGATAGCCTCGTTCGCCGACAATTGTGTCATAACCATCCGGCAATTCACTGATAAAGTCGTGAATATTGGCTGTGCGGCAGGCTTCTTCCAACTCTTCCTGAGTTGCATCAAGTTTGGCATATTGTAAATTGGTACGAATGGTGTCGTGGAATAAATAAGTTTCCTGAGTGACCATTCCAATTTGCGCTGAAAGCGAATCTAACGTAAGATCACGTAAATCATGGCCATCGATCCGAATACATCCTTCACTGGGATCGTACAAACGCGGGATAAGATAGGTGAGGGTTGTTTTTCCTGCTCCACTGGGGCCGACCAGAGCTGCCAGTTTTCCTGGCTCCACTCGAAAGCTGACGTGTTCCAATGCGTTGCCGCGCGCCTGGCTGTGCGGTGCATTTTCAGCTTCAGTGACCTTACTTTTTGCGCCTGAAAGGACAGCGGTGACATTATCCATCCGCCCATAACGATGCACATCGCTCAACAAGAATTCGTCCCCCACTTCATACTTAAAGGACACATTCTCAAAAGAAATTTCCCCACGGATATTTTCTAAAACAATAGCCCCTGGTTTTTCTGGAATATCAACTGGTAAATCGATAACCTCAAAAACGCGTTCGAAGCTTACCATGGATGTAGCAAATTCAACCGGGGCATTTGCCAGACTTTGCAAAGCGACATACAGACTTGCAAGGTAAGAGCCGAATGCCACGATTGTCCCCACTGTGAATGCCCCCTGGATGACAAAGTAGCCGCCGAGTCCATAAACTAACGCTGTGCCTACTGCGCTGAGCAAGCCGATGATGCCAAAAAAGATTGATCCCATTACAGCTCGCTGAACGCCCACGTCTCGAACCTGGCTGGCTCGATTTCCAAATCGTTGTATTTCAAGGTCTTTGGTTCCGAACAGTTTAACAAGCAAGACGCCGCTGATATTGAGCGTTTCGTTCATCATGGCGTTCATCCGGGCATTGGCTTCCATTGCTTTCCGCGCAATATCACGTAATCGCATGCCGAGCTTACGAGATGCAAATATAAACAAAGGTAATATAACAATGCTGATCAACGTGAGTCGCCATTCCATTGTAAGCATGACCGCCAAAACTGCCACAGCTTGAATGATATTGGTGATAATGCCAACAATGGTATTGCTGATCGCATTTTGTGCGCCTACCACATCGTTATTCAGCCTGCTCATCAATTCACCCACTTTGGTATTGGTGAAGAATCGCAAAGACATGCGTTGCAGGTTAGCATAGAGCGCCAGGCGAAGATCATAAATCACGCCCTCGCCCACCTGAGAATTTACCCGTCGCTGAAGCACATTTATGGCGCCGCTGGCAGCAGGAATCAAAAGCAACACGACTGCCAGCCAGATCAGGTTGTTAATATCCTTGCCGGGTATGGTATGATCGATCATCGTACGTAAAACCAGCGGGGTCAGCAACCCTAATCCGGTTGCAGCAAGGATCAAGACGAGCATGCCAGCTATGTGAAAGCGATAGGGTTTTGCATAATAAAACACTCGTCTGAGCAACTCCCAGGTGACCTTCGGTTTCTCGTCCGAAGATTGCATCATACTCCAGAATCCACCATGTAAGGACATCAATTATTCTCCTTGTAAATCGCAGCTCGATTGTAATTATTGATCAGTCGACGCGTTGATCGTCAACATACTGTCATCAATTTATTCGCACACTGTACTCATTACATTGCTATAGTTGAATTATAACCGGCATGCTTTAATATGTTGAAAACCGAATACGCGTGTGCTATAGTTTGACATAGGAAGGAGATCAGGAAATGGATATCAGCTCTCCGAAGGAAGTCAATCCCATCGCATTGAAATGCCCGCAATGCAGCGCGGATATAAAACCTGGCGTGGAAAATTATGCAGTTTGTCAGTATTGTGGATCAAGTATCATCTGGAATCGCCAGGGCGTTGAAGATGAACAGTACACGGCCATACGTGGAATGCGCCTGAAACAATATGTTTATACCGATACAGAAGGTACAAAACTGGAAACGTTTCGGATGTTGTTGCCGGCAGGGTGGTCAGTTCAGGGAGGTTGCCGCTGGCTTTATGATAATCCGGGGATGCCGGCCGTCGTGAGTTTTCAGGCATGGAATCCTCAAGGGGCAGAAGCTTTCGAAATTCTACCCAACATGAATTTTACCTGGAATAACAATCCCTTTACCGGAGTAATGTTTCCTGTTGGTTCGCGCTACTTTGGGGCCGAAGTCCGCCAACCGGTGAATATCGATGAGGCGTTTCGGGGATTTGTGTTACCACGTTATCGATCAATGGTGCAGGGCTTGCAGATTACCAATATAACACCGCAACCTGATTTGCCCCGCCTGGTGAAATCCGATGCCCCGATCACACCGGGAGGCCAGGCCGAGGGTGGTAAAGCCCGAATTCAATATACCTGGCAAGGATATCAATACGAGGAAGAAATTTATGGCGTGGTTGAAATTTTCCACACACCCATAGCCGGCATTTTCGGCGCCGGCGAAGTCATTACCTGGTTTATTGATTATCTGTTTTCATTTCGCGCGGCTGCCGGAAGGCTGGATGCAACTGCTGATCTATTCACTGTCATGATTCAATCGTTCCGATTAAACCCCGACTGGTATGCTGCATTCAAGACCGTCGCCCAACAACTTTGCCAACAGCAGATACAACGAATTCGCAACATCGGGCAAATCGGCCAGATACTGGCTCAGGCGGGCAGTCAGATGAGAGAGCAGAATTTGAACGATTGGTATAACCGGCAAAGTATCTATGATCGCCTTTCAACCGACCGGAGCCGTGCAATAAGAGACGTAGATGGATTTTTCGATCCCCATCGCCAGGAAGTTGTTGAACTTCCATCCGGGTACGGACATGCCTGGGCTAATAATCTTGGAGAGTATATTCTAACCGAAGACCCCAACTTCAACCCCAACCTTCAGTCCAATCAACACTGGGAACCCATGCAGCAACAGTAACAGCCACTTTATCCATTATTTTGCCTTTTTTAATCAGCCAATAAGGGAAATCAAATTCCATGCGACACCGTTACTCGCATGGGTGGTTGGCGTTTACCACCTGTGCAAATCAATCTTAAGTACGATGACGATATCTGCATCTCCATGTATTATTAACATGCGAGTATCAATGATATTGAGGTGATATATGGGAATATATGATGAATCCAAACAGCAAGTAGTTGATATCTGCCGGAAACTGGTGGGAAAAGGTTTTCTGGTTGGCACAGGCGGAAATGCCTCAATTCGAGTTCCCGGCCATGAAGCATTAGCCATTACCCCATCCAATTACGACTACATGAAGATGTCGCCGGACGATATTTGTATTCTCGACCTAAATCTCAATTTGATTGAAGGGAAAATGAAACCTTCAATCGAAAGCGGTCTGCATGCTGCTATATATGAAAACCGCGATGACGCCAATGTTGTTGTTCATACCCATCAGATTTATGCCAGCGCTTTCTCTTTGATTAACAAACCCATTCCTTCTCTGTATGATGAACAGGTTCGCTTTCTTGGGCGTTCAGTAGAGATTATCAATTATGCACCATCCGGAACAAGTTTCTTAAGAAAAAACATTACCAAAAAGTTGCGCAATCACTGCAATGCTTACATCCTCAAGAATCACGGGGCAATATGTTTGGGAGATACGGCCGATAGAGCAATTTTTAATGTTGAGTTGCTTGAAAAATGCGCCCTGACATATCTGCTCGCTCTCTGCACAGAGGAGAAAGTCTCACACATTCCTTTGCCAATCCGTGAAATTATATTTGCCAAGCTGCGTAAAGATCAGAAAGAGGTAGCGGTAAAAAATAAACAAACCGACGATCAAACGGGTCGATAAACTTTGAATGGAGGAAACAATTATGAATGAACCACAATACGCCATATCGCAATGGCCGGATACGGATAAAATCTATGCTCAATTGGGAGAACTGATCAAACAGCCGCTTCACTCAATCCGACGGGATAAAATGCAAGACTACCTGAACTACTTTGAGAATCAATGCACTCGTTACAAGGCATTGACAGACAAAGCTAAAAATTTTATCCCCGGCGGTGTGCAGCATAATCTGGCCTTCAATTACCCATTCCCCATAGCAATCGAAAAAGCGGAAGGCGCGTATATGTGGGATGCAGACGGCAACCGTTATATCGATTTCTTGCAGGCTGGCGGCCCAACCGTTCTGGGGAGCAATTATAGACCCGTTCGTGACAAAGTTTTTGAAATACTTCAATCCTGTGGGCCGGTAACCGGATTGTTCCACGAATATGAATTAAAGCTGGCCGAATTGGTTAACCGATTCATGCCCTCTATTGAGATGCTGCGTATGTTTGGCTCTGGCACTGAAAGTGTAATGGCAGCCATTCGAGCGGCGCGAGCGCATACGGGAAAGAAGAAAATCATCAAAATGGGCGGGGCTTATCACGGCTGGAGCGACCAGATGGTTTACGGTTTGCACATCCCTGGCACCGGGGCTTACGAGGCTGCCGGTATCCCGCGAGGATGCAATCATCATACCCAGGAATTTTATCCCAACAACCTTAAACAGTTGCGGCGCTTGCTGACTTTAAACCGCCTTCGGGGTGGAACGGCCGCGGTTATTCTCGAACCCATTGGCCCGGAAAGCGGCACTCGTCCGGTTTATCCTGACTTTAATCAGAAAGTACGTGAGCTTTGTGATGAATTTGGGGCATTATTGATCTTCGATGAGGTCGTCACCGGTTTCCGTTTGGGTCTGGGGGGCGCACAGGGGTATTTTGGCATCAAACCCGACCTCACCGTTTTTGGCAAATGCATTACAGGCGGTTACCCGATGGCTGGTGGTCTGGGCGGCCGGCGAGACGTGATGATGCATCTTTCAGCGGGGATCGGGGGCACCGGCGAAAGGGCTTATGTAGGTGGGACGCTCTCGGCAAATCCGCTAAGTTGTGTGGCCGGCTATTATGCATTACTGGAGATGGAAAAAACTAACGCTGCGGTGAAAGCCGGTCGGGCCGGCGACCGTCTATGCAATGGCCTGCAAGCAATCATTGAACGCCATCATCTTCCTTTTGTGGCATACAACCAGGGTTCTATTGTTCATCTTGAGACATCCGGTGTGATGCTCCTGGATTTCAAGAATCCGATTAAAATTATGCGCGAGATGAAACCGCGTAAACACATGATCGAGGAAATGGGCGCGGCTTATATGGCAAAAGGGATTATCACCCTGGCTGGAAGCCGGATGTACACCAGCATGGCGGACACGGATGAAGTCATTGATGACGCGCTTGGACGGTTTGAAGAAGTGCTGACCAGCGTAGAAGGCATCTAGGCCAAATTAAAACCCCCACACGATTTGAAATGTGTGGGGGTTTTTGATAAATAGCAGCGACTTCTGGCTCTGAATCAGCTATTCAAACGCTGATAAATTCCGTGCATCTGGCGGTAGATGCTAACAAACTCATTATAAAGATCGTCATAAAGAGCACGATTCTGGCTATTGGGTGAGTAAGTACGATTGATCTCGACCAGTTGAGGTACATCATCGAATTTGATCTCGCCTAGGCCAACGGCAGCGATCAATGCTGCGCCGCGAGCATTGGCCTGGATGGGATCCTTCACCTGGCGAACAGGTACATTAAGCACATCAGCAAAGATTTGACACCAGATATTCGAATTACCCCCGCCGCCAGCCAGGTTGATTACCTCTAAACGGCGCCCGATAAACTTCTCAACCGGCCCGACCAGCCAGCGTGTATTAAATGCCACCCCTTCCAAAAAAGCCCGAATTATATCCTCTCGGTTATTGTTGAGAGAAATATTATACAACCCGGCGCGTAAACGCCGGTCATCCACCGGGGCGCGCTCGCCCCAGATCCAGGGTGTGTAAATTACGCCATGACTCCCGGCAGGGACGCGCTCAGCGATATGATCCATAATCTTGTACACATCGGGGACTTGCTCTTCGAGCAAGAGTTCATCTTTGTGATATAAAATTTTCTCTTTGAGAAAAGTAAGGTTGCCGCCGGCGGTCGCCTGTAAAGCAGTCATCAGAAAACGACCCGGAACTGCGCAGGGAGTAGATGCCAGATAAGATATAAAATCCGTCTTCTTATACGGCACATGAGTGGCAATCCAGGAAGAAGTGCCGATATACAGGTGAGGAATATAATAATCCACCGCGCCCGACCCGATGGATGCTGCTGTATTATCGATAGAACCAGCCACCACCTGCACACTGGTAGAAAGATTGAGCGCTTCTGCTGCTTCCTTCGTTAAAGTTCCCAGAACAGCCGTACATGGCACCACTTCAGGAAATTTATCGGCATCAATTGCACTGTACTGGATGAGCCTGTCGTCATAATGTACATGATCCGGATCCCGGTTATCGGTGACCCAGGATGTCAAAATGGAATCAGCTGTGGCCGCATACCGGCCGCAGAGGCGCAGATTGATGTAATCTAATACGTTAAGGAATTTGTAAGTTCTCTCGTAAATGTGTGGGTACTTTTCCTTAATGAAGAGCATGTGCGCTGATGGGTCTTTTCCAGTCATTGAGGGTAAGCCGCCGGTCAGACGAATCCAGCGAATTAACTTAAAAACATCGAAACCGGAGAAATTGACCAGACCGCGGACATTCCGGCGAAGATAGGGTTCACCGCGCATATCCATCCACAGAATGCAGTTCATCAGGGCCTTACCTTCTCGGCTGACAGGTACTGTGCCTTCCCCTTGTGTTGAACAACAAACCGCAGCAATCTCATTGGCGGGGACGAGTTTGCGGTTTAACAACCGCCGAGAAGCGTTTACGATTGCCTGCCACCACTCTTCAGGGTTCTGTTCGGCGCCGCCGTCAGGCGTCAGATACAGGGATACTTCTTGAGATTCCCAACCCAGAGCCTGTCCATGAGCCGAGATCAAGGCAACTTTTGCGCCAGAAGTGCCCAGGTCTACTGCCAGAATATAAGGTTTGTTATTACCCATAAATTACCTCGCCCCTGCCTGCGATTCTTTCATCTGTGTAATTGCCAGCGCGCCAAGCACCATCAACCCAATTGCAAGCAGTAAAGCTGGCGTGAATGCGCCGTTTCCACTTTTCATCGCTTCCATAATATAGACAAATACCACTGACGCTTGCCCAAATAGTTGAATCAATCCATTCGATGTACCCTCAGGCGTTGGCTGGGTGATCTCGGAGGCATACTGCATTCCGATGGGACTGATACTGATCAGGAAGAAGCCCATAAAAAATCCAGAGATAAATAACAACCAGGTGGACGTGGCAAAAGTAAGCCCGATCAATCCCGGAATCGCCATTAACATCCCAAACAAAAGGAAGGGTTTACGCTTCCGCTGTTTATCTGAAATGGGTGGGATAGTCACTGCGCCCAGCAAACCGCCGAGCAGCATCAATGCGCCCAGCACGCCAGCATCGGTTGGAGTAAAACCGCGTGGACGAATGATATTTTCGATCCAGGTATTGATTCCGTTAAATATCCCTAATCCGATAAAAGAAACCAGCATGTAGAGCCAGAAAGATTTGACCTTAAGGGCATGTTTCAAACCATCGAGCATCAGGGCGCGTACTTCCATTCCTGGCGGGCAGGGCGGCGTAGGAGGAGACTCACGAGCGAGGATGATAAATAGCAGCGAGGATAACGCCGCGATGCTGCCATAGATGAGTTGTACGGTTGGGATAGGCATTGTTTCAGTCAGGATCGGCGTCAGCGCCATGCCTAAACCGGTTCCAACTAAATTGGAAAGCGTTACCAGCCCCACAGCCGTGGCGCGCTCGTCAATTGAAAACCACTTTGCCGGAACCTTTGTCCATGCGTTCAGGAAGAACGGCTGCGAAATAGCAAGGCCAATGGTGCTGATCAGCACCAGAGAGTAATTTGCCCCAGCAAAACCGCGCAGCAGCCCAAAGACACCCATCAATACTGCTCCGATGCTCACCGCGGGGCGAAATCCATAAGTGTCTATAAGCCACGAAACCGGAATAGATAATGGTATAAAAGCAATCATGAACGACATCGCCAGAGCGCCAATCTGTAAATCGGTGACGTTGTAGAACTTCGCCGCCGGCCCGGTGATAGGGGCGTAGGCAATCCATAATATCTGGATGGTCAGGTTGACGAACATAAAAACAGCTAACACTACCCAGCGGTAGCCATAAACGGTGTATCTGTTATCTGACATGAAGCTTTCTCCCTCCGCGTATTTTTTCTGTAATTATCAGCTTACCCGGATCAGGCTGGCGTGTCATCATTCTTAAGGTTGATATCTGTAATTCAATTGAATGACTGAATGCATCGAAAACGGGTCATTATAGTACAATCATAATATCGAATAACGGTTGATGCTATTTTCTGAAGCCATGCAAATGTTGCCAAAAACGAAATTTCACCCTCCACTGTTAAATCGTGAAATCATTTCTCGCTCTGATTTATCGATCTGGCTGCAAAGCGAATTACCAGCCAGCCGGGTTACATTACTTTCTGCCCCGGCTGGATATGGAAAAACCACGCTGCTTTCTACTCTCCCCGATGTGTTGCCAGATTACCACCTGGCCTGGTTGACTCTGAACAAAGAAGATAACGATCTGATCTGCTTTCTTTCCGGGCTGGGAGAAGCCCTATCCAGCATCGACCCACAATTAAAGCGGGTGATCGAAACCCAAGTAGGCGTTTCAACCGGACTTATCAGCGGCGGAGCGCCGGTCTTCCCGCTGAACCAAACGTTTGCATCGCTGATTAATACAATTATCAATCTGTCTCTGCCGCCATGCATTCTGGCGCTGGATGACCTGCACGAAATCACCAACCCGGCCATATATGAGGGCTTGGATTATTTGATTGACAATCAGCCGCCGCAAATTCACCTGGCAATTTCTACGCGGCATGACCCACCTCTGCGATTGAACCGGCTGCGCGCCCGACGACAACTGGCAGAATTGAATATGTCCGACCTGTGCTTTGACCTGGAAGAAAGCCAGCGTTTTATCAATGAGCTACTTCAACTGGGATTGAGCGATTCCGATCTCACTAATCTACATAAAAAAACAGAAGGCTGGCCGGTCGGACTGGTTTTATTGACCAACTGGCTACGGTCGTTACCCCCACTTCAAGATCGGGCAAAAATTCTTCAAAAGCTGGATCATGTTGACCCAAACACCTTCCATTACCTGGCCGATGAAGTGTTATCGCAGGAGCCAGACTATCTACGCTCCTTCTTATTAGAAACTTCTATATTGTCAGAATTAACACCTGCACTCTGCCAGGCATTGACTGGCAGAACTGATTCTGCATCCGTACTGACCGAATTGTATAACCGCAATCTGTTTTTGACGCTCGTGCGCGGCTCGTCCCCCAGTGAAGAACCGGTCTATCGTTACCATGCTCTGTTTGCCGATTTTTTACGCTCTGAGATGGAACATCTCAATCCCCACCGCTTACGCGCCTTGCATACTCTGGCTGCAAAAATCGAAAAAGTCCCTGGTCAGGTAATTGGACATTTACTGGCAGCCCAGGATTGGGAAGCAGCAGCAACGCAAATTGAAACTTACGGTGAGCAATTCCTCCAGCAAGGGCTACAGGAAACCGTCGCTAACTGGATCACCTCCATACCAGAAGAAATCGCAAACCAACGTTACCGTTTGATGTATCTGCGGGGACTTTCAGAATTGTTATCTGGCGATCTGGAAAATGCGCGTTTAAGCCTGGAAAAATCACTCCATTTACTGGGGACTGAACAAGATTGCCTGATCCGCGGGCAGGTGCAAGTTGGTTTAGCCTCACTGGCATTCATTCGCGCCGATTTCACGACTTGTGCAGATTTGCTTCACCAAGCAAAACCCTTTATCACCGGAGTACGGGAACGGATCGATCTGCTGATGCTGCGCGCTTCACTTTCCGCATTTTGTGAATCGAATTGGGAACAAACCATACTTGATTTAAGTGAAGCTATCGAACTGGTCAAGTCCACTGAAGATGCACGAATGTGGTTTCTCATTTCGCTTTATCTGGCCCCCGAATTCACCGCCCGGCGAGAGATATTAGATCTAATCGAACGCTTTTGTGAAGAAGCCAGGCGCCACTACGATATACAGACCAGCCCCCTGCGCCTGGGCATTGAAGATACCTGGGCCAGTATCCATCTACGGCGGGGGCGTCTCAATCATGCCATTGAAACTGGCCAGGACGCCCTTTCGATAAAGGAGCAACTCGGCGGTTATCCTTTTCTGGGTCTGAACGCCAGTTTAACTGTAGCAGCGGTTTACACCGGGTTGGGTAATTACTCATTAGCTGATAGTTATTTGAGCCGGGCAATTGCCCAGGTTGAAGAATCCGAATTAAATCGTGTATTAACGGGTAGCGGTCTGTATCCCCTGGGAAAACTGCGCTGGTTGCAAGGGCGCATCAATGAAACACATCAGATATACCAGGAAATGGCAAACTTGCAACATCGCTTGCCTCTGACCAACACCCTCCAAAAAATGCTGGGCGGGCTGATCGAAATCAGCGCAAAGCATTATTCGCTGGCTGAAACGCGACTCCTTGAGGCTGTAGCTCTTCAATCAAAAGAAGGCATATCTGAAATATATAGCTCAGCGCGGCTGCTACTGGCCTATTTGTATTATCGGTGGGAAAAACCTCAAGAAGCTTTGAAGCAAATGGAAACCGTAATGGCGCGCTGTGAGCAGTATCAAATCCCTGGCATCATTCTACAGGATATGCCCCTGGCTACACCCTTGTTACGGCTGGCAGTGAAAAAGGGGGTGCGCGCCAGACAAGCGATTGCTTTATTGGAACAAATGGGATTGGCTCTGGAAGAGGAGAAAGATGCTCAGGGATTACTGACCGTTCGTCAGTTAGAGATCTTACGGCTCATGGCTGCTGGTTACAGCAACCAGGCTATCGCCGATGAACTGACACTCAGCCTGGCGACGGTAAAAAGCCACGTGGTGCATATTATGGATCGATTGGGAGTCTCTTCGCGCATGGAGGCTGTGGCGCATGCTCGCCAAGCAGGGTTGTTGTGAAGAACCCTGCTTAAGGTCTGTTGTTCTTAACGACCAATTTCCGCTTGCTCATTTTTCCCAGATCAGAGGGAAAACCATTTCGTATTGCTGTCTTTAAAATAATTTCTCCTGCTTCTAAAGCATTCTGCAGCGATGGAATACCAACAAGCGCCTGCCGGAGAACATGTGTAAGGTTCTCTTGCTCTCCATAACCGAACGCTTCGATAGCCAGTACATCCGTATCTCCTTCACGATCGATGGTCGCGGAATAATCGATCAAATTCTCCAAAGAGAACAGGACTTCATCCAGATCAGCGATAGCGATCCGGGCGCATCCCAGTTGCGCGTCACTATCAATTCGCTTCTTTATCCATGCCATTGTCTTCAATACTGTTCCGCACGGGCAGGTTTCCGGGATAAAGCGGCTGATATCGCCGGTGCGATAACGAATCAACGGCATACCCTGGCGAGTTAAGGTGGTGAAGACCACTTCGCCGGTTTCACCTTCGGGCAAAGATTGACCGGTCAGTGGGTCGATAATTTCAAAGTACAGATCGGCCTCACGTAAATGGTAACCGGTTTGCGCCGCACATGAAACGCCGCCGCCCAATCCCATCTCGGTCATGCCGTAATGATTGAAAACTTCACAGCCCCAGGTATCTTTCAACGTCCGAACAATTGCCTGCGGAACATAGTCAGTAGATAACAGCACACTCTTGATACTCAATGGAATGGTATGACCTTCCTGATCCCTGTACCGCGCCAGCGCTAGCACCTGTGTGGGTACCCCGACAAGGCTGGTGACTGCTCCACTAGCCATAACCGATAATGTCTCGGCGGCATCTTTGACCGGACCATGTTTGATGACCTTGATGCCCAGCCGCTGCAAACCGGTATAGAGCAGGTCGCCGACGCTGCCGGGGGTCTTATCCGGCAAGAGGATCAGCACCCGGTCGCCCGGTTCAACCAGGGTGGACATGCCAACCCCAAAAAAATCAATCGTCAATTCCTGATCGCCGCGGGTGAAAAAGAGTCGTTTCGGTTGGCCGGTGGTGCCAGATGTATCCAGGGTCACGACGCGTTGAATATCACTCTGTGAGACGCAAGGAAACAGAAGCGCTTCGCGGCGAATATCCTCGTCTGTTGTGAAAGGATAACGGTTAAAGTCAGCGAAGGTGGTGATATCTGTTGAGAATCCGGCTAACGTGCGCCGATAAAAGCTACTCTTATTTTTAGCCAGATTGATGGTTTCACGAATTTTTTGTAGTTGATAAGATTCGATCGCTTCTTTGGTTAACTTTTCACTTTGGCATCCTATCTTACCAGCTATCCAGGGGTGAAGCGGGGTCAGCCTAAACATGATCGTTCCGGTATAACGTCTTCCCACCGCGGCTGGTCAGGTTATAGGCGCAAAATGGGATCAATCTGCCGTCTGGCGAGACCGTTATGATATAACACTCACGCACGCGATCGAGATCGAGCGTCCAGGCATCCTGAAATGCCATACCGGATATCGAAATAATATGAGTGCGGGCGCGAGTCAGAAATGTATCCCACTCGCCGAAACTGAAGCCATCGCTACTTGCGGAAGACTTTTCGATTGCGGGAGCAGCCCAGTTGCGGGCGACGAAAGCCTGAGCTTTGATTCTGCCCTCCTGAGCGCTGGCTGGTTTGCAACAGCAGGATTGAGGCTCATGACGGGTCAGCGGCTTCAAGCTGCCGTCGGGCATTACAACGAAATTTCCGTGAAATGAACAGCGTGCATTCTCGCCGCCTGATGGTTTGAAGTTTTCGATCCTTATCAATCCGTTGGTTTGCGCTTCCAGCGAGCGGATGATCTCTGGCAGAGTGATACGATCGGAGTTTTGAGGGACGTTTGGATATCGACCAAAATAACTGATTGGCTGGAAATGAACACCGCGCACTGCCGGGTGATATTTCAGCGCAAAGCGAAGGATTTCTCCAATATTGGTATCGTTGATACCCGGCACAATCGTGGGCACCAGAATGATCCCAATCTGCAATTCTGCACAATGTTCAATGACGGCGATTTTTTCTGAAAGTAATTTTTGACCCCTGATCTTTTCATTGATTTTGTCCTCTGTCCCATCAAACTGCAAATAAACGGTTGAAAGCCCAGCTTCTTTAAGGCGCAATAAGTAATTAGCATCCTTTGCCAGGCGCAGACCGTTGGTGTTGACCTGAAAAAAGGCAAAGCCCTTTGATTTTCCCAGCGCAATGATTTCCGGCAAGTCATCCCGCATACATGGCTCACCGCCGGATAACTGGATATTGAAGGGGCCGCCAGCCTCTAATAACTTTTTATACCAGCTCTCGATAACGGATATATCGGGGTCTTTTTCTAAACTTTTGCCAGAACTGGCAAAACATAGCGGACAGCCCAGGTCGCAGCGTTGGGTTACTTCCAACAAGACGCAGCAGGGCTGCTGGCGATGATCGGAACACAGTCCGCAATCGTAGGGGCAACCTTTTTCGACCAATGTAAACGGGTTAGCGGGAAAGGCCGGAATTTTAGGCCTTTCCCAGGTTGTATAAGCCGGAGAGCCGCGCCAGATCACCGTTTCGAAAGCGCCATGCTCCGGGCATATTTTTCGCAGATAGATATCCCCGCCGCGAGCAATCCGTTCGGCAGGTATTTTAGCCAGACATTCCGGGCAAACACTTTCGGTCATTGAAATAACAGTGAAATCATCATTCATTAGAAATTCCATAGAGATCAAAACCATTTTCTACCAATAGTTCTTTGACCTTTTGATAAGTTCCTGCAACCAGATTGGGGCAGCGAAGCGCCATATTTTTGGTATTATCCTCCAGAATCTGATTGCAAGTAATACCATTATATTGATTACCAAACCCTTCTTTGAACCATTTGACCAGGCCTTCAATCATAAACAACAGGCGCGGGTCTTCCTGCTCTTCTGGTAATCCTTTACCGGCATATAATCCCAGCAAACAGGCGCCGCCGGTCAAGGCGCCGCATGTCTCCCCCGTAAAACCCAGACCGCCAGCCAACCCCTGCATGGAACGCACCAGGTCTGGATTAGATTTTCCTTGTAATTCCAATCCGAGGATAACCAGTATCTGGCTGCAAAAGAACCCTTGTTGCCGTAATTCCATCATTCGATCAATGTCTTCCATAAACGTCTCCTTTACTTAAGGTTCAACTCCCTCATTTTTCGGCCAATCGCCAGGTAATAACCAGGTTTTGCTTTTAAAAGCGCAAGTTGAAAATCAAGCGCATCGCCAGCATGACTTGAATGAGGTACTAACTGCGCCGCATACGCTTGAATCAATGACCCACTCAAGCCGCGCAACATCTCGCTATGATCTTCCCAGGTTTCGAGTTCAAACCCGGATAACGACAACGCACTGGTGATCTCCGGTTGAGTCAACATACCCTTCAAACAACCATTCAACTCAAACTGGCGTAAAGTAGAGATGCCCGTCTCATCGCGGGCATACACATCACTAAAAATGAAGCATCCACCCATAACCAGTAAACGATTGATTTCATCCAGAACTTGCTTCAAATTACTTACCAATGAAAGAACACATTCTGTCAGAATGGCATCGATTACCCCGGAAGCTAAAGGTAAATTTTCCCCTCTGCCCTGAACAACGGGCGTCCATTCCGGATTACATCCGCGGAGAATGGATAAAGAGGCATCAATACCGAAAACCCTATGGGGGCCTTCTCGCAGCCAGCGAAGTGTGGCTCCGCTTCCACAACCCACATCGAGCACCCGAGCTTTTGGGGATAAAGAACATATCTCTATGGAGCGCTCGGTTAATGCAATTCCGCCTGGCCGGGCAGTTTCTTCAGCTTCAAAGGGGAAATCCATTTTGCGGGTAATTTGAGAAAATCATTGGGTATCGGATCAGACTGTTGGGTGAAGGTTTTTTTATTTATCCTCGCCTGCTTCTTTTCTGCGGCGCGTTTCACAGCAGGTTGAGCGCAGATGCGACTGATCACATTTGGAAAAGGAATAGCTTTTTGAAGCATTTTTACGATTTTGCTTTTACCATACACTTCATTATAGTTTAACTTACTTTCCCATTTTTCGGTCCCATTAAAACCGGGGTTTTTCGCTTTGAGGCCAGTCAGGAGTTTCGCTGAAAATGCTGGTAAACAGCGAATATGGACACCTCTTGCATTCGCGATGGCGTTAATAACTGCCACATGGAACGCTATGATCTCGTTATGTGTGCGGAAATATTCTTATCGCATACATTTACGCTAATTCAGGAAATCATGCCATTGCTTGAATTCAAGTTTCCAAAAATCTCCTGGAAAACAAGCGCCTGGGTTTTATGTTAGAATTGCTAAGTTTTACTGAATCATGATCACTATCATTCTTGATTACACAATAGAAGCATAACATTCCAGGACAATCATTATGTCTCTTAGATCCCGTATTATCAACATGGCTCATGAACTCAAATTGTTTGCCGCCGCATCCATGGTAATGGGCATTGCATACAGCTTGATCGACTCAACGTTAAATAACTATCTCAATGAGCGTTTCACACTCAGCGGTTTCGAACGATCATTTCTCGAGTTTCCCCGCGAATTACCCGGTTTTCTTGTTGTTTTTGTGTCGGCTTTATTATGGTTTCTATGTAACCGGCGGCTTGGCGCAGTAGCCATGGTTTTAGGTGCGGCTGGTACCCTCTTAATCGGGTTTGCTTCATCCACCTACACAATCATGGTCATCTGTCTGTTTGTTTATAGTATGGGGCAACACCTGTTTATGCCGGTAGCCTCCACTATTGGAATGGAGTTAGCCAGCGAAGGTAAAGCCGGTCAACGCCTGGGTCAATTAAATGCCATCCGTAATTTAGCTACCATCTTGGGCAGTTTCTTGGTATTTGTCGGTTTCAGGTTTTTTGGATTGACTTTTAAATTAACCTTTATTCTTGCCGCCGTTGGGTTCATTATTGCAGCGGTTCTCCTAATGGCGATGAAGTCAGAGAAAACTCAACAACCAAAGTCTCATTTAAAGTTACATCGTGAGTATAAGCTTTACTATATCCTGGCAACTCTGTACGGATCGCGCAAACAACTTTTTATCACCTTTGCACCTTGGGTAATAGTGACTGTATTTCACCAACCAACGCAAACCCTTGCAACCCTTTTAACAATCGGGGGAATTATTGGGATTCTCTTCCAGCCGTTGCTCGGTTGGATGACCGATCATCTGGGCGAACGCACAGTTCTGGCAGCCGAGGCTATACTTTTGGTGTTCGTCTGTGTCGGATATGGCGTCAGCAAATCTCTATTCCCTGAAAGCACTGCTTTTATCATCGTTTGCGTCTGTTATCTTTTAGACCAAATGCTGATGTCAGTCAATGTGGCGCGCTCTACGTATATGAAGAAAATTGCCATGAAACCAGCCGATATCCAACCTGCTCTCACGGCTGCAGTAACCATCGATCATATTTTCTCGATTGCAATCGCTTTGTTAGGTGGGGTTATTTGGAATCATTTCGGTTTCCAATATGTATTCTTGCTGGGTGGATTGATTGCCCTTATCAACCTGTTCGCCGCCTTACAAATTCGCATTCCAAAACTCGGGCAGCCTATTGTACAAGCGCCCGCTGATATACCAATTCAATCATCTGATCTGTAAAGTTTGTTACTTTTTGTGGATTATGGATATCTGATATCCAATTCGCATTACTCATATCTCAGGGCGCGTACAATCTCCATCCGGGCGGCTTGATGCGCCGGGAGTAATGCTGCCAATATTCCAAAAAGAAGCCCAGTCGCAACAGCCGCCAGCAAACCCTGGATTGGGAAAACATACGTGATCGGAAAACCACTGGCGCTTAGCCCAATGACCATTACATAACCCAGATATAACCCGCCGAATAAACCAAAAGCAGTTCCGATAGCTGCCAACAGCAACGATTCTGCAATCACTATTCTCCGAACCTGTTTTTGAGTTGCGCCGATTGCCCGCAGCATCCCGATTTCTCGGGTGCGCTCAATGACGCCAATTGCCAGCGTATTGAGCAAAGCAATCAATGAGGGAAATGCCAGGACACCCAATACAACAAAATAGACGGCAAAAACGGCATTAAACAATTGCTTGTTTTCTTCAAAATATCCTTTGCCCGAAACCAATTTAAATTGGGGGTAATCCTCCAGTGTCTTTTTTAACTTTTGCTCAACTGGAACTGGATCAACTCCCTTACCCAGGTTTACTTGGAAGAATATATCTTCCTCCTTTCGGAAGTCGTGTTGGAGATTGGCTTGAGAGGTGTACGCCGTGATAATTTTTGCATTGAGATAATCTCCAGCAATTGCAACGACACGATAAGGTTTTTGACCTGTGGGCGTTGAGAGTTGCACAGTATCACCGACTTTAAACCCTGCCTGTGAAGCAAATATGCCATTAGCAATCAAAGCTCGTTGATTAGCCAACTCAGCAAAAGCTGTTTTGGGATCTCCTGCCTGGAAAGTCAGACTGGCTACTTTGGGGTAGGCATCAGGGTCAATACCTAACAGTGAGACTGATTTACCATTTGCCGTCGCAGCCGCGTAGCGCATTGTACTGACAACACTTACCCCCGGTATTGAACGAAGTTTTATGCCTAAATCTTGCCTGGCGCCCACGTTACTGCTCCAAAGCGCAACCGAGGGCGGCATGATGAGGTAATCGCTTCCCAGACTTCTTTGCAGGATATCCAGAAACCCCCCTGTAATACTCCAGATCATTCCACCTAAACCGACGATAATGGCTAATCCGATCATTGTGGCGCTTGCAGTAATGGCTGCCCGAGAAGTTTGTCGGTTGAGATTATTCTGCGCCAAAGTTCCAGTTCCCTCACGAGCGAAAGCCCGTACGATCAGACGACTAAAAATATTGGAGATTGGCTTTACCATCGCCGGCGAAGCCAAAACCAATCCAATCAATAGCATCATTCCACCGATTGCGATCAGGCTCATGTTTCCAGAAAAAAGAACGAAAACAGCCAAAGCAATCATGGCAAAACCAGCAATCATGCTTCTCTTTGCTGTTAGCCGCATCGATTCAGATATTGTCGGGTGGAGCGCTTCAAGCGGCGTCACATGACTGGCGCTGATCGCGGGAAGTAATCCGGCAGCAAGCGTGACGCCAACACCCAACACGATCGTTATCACAATCAATGATGGCTTAATAACCGGCGCGCCCATATCGAGATGCAAAAATTGATTCATTAGCGGTCCCATCAACAATAAAAGAACCGCTCCCATAAGGTAACCCAAAATAATTCCCACCAGAGTACCAATCGCTCCTTGCAGGAATCCTTCTGTCAGGAATAAACCAATAATCGTTTTCCGGCTGGCGCCTATGGCTCTCAGCATTCCGATATCATGGCGACGCTCGGCTACAATGGTGCGGAATGTGTTGAAGATGATAAAGCCACCCATAAACATTGCCAAAAAACCTATCAAGTTAAATGCAACTTGCCCGATCTGAATGCTGGCTAATATTTCAGCGCCGCCAGATAGGGAACCCAACACATAATCATCGCCCAATTCCGCTTCGATAGCTTTTTGGATTGCTTCGCGTTGAGTATTATCAATCGCATCAAGATTTAATTCAATTGTATTGATACGCTTGGGAAGATCAAATAACTTCTGCGATTCATACAGGGTGACCAGCACTTCTTCATTTCCGGGCAAGGCGCGAGATGGGAGAATACCCACAACCTTCAGCTTGACAATCCCTTCTGCCATAGGCATACTCAACTTATCTCCAAGCTTGAGGCCCAGGCTTTCGGCCAGACTGCTGGCAATAACTGTCGCAGTTGTGTCAGAAGAGCGTAAAAAGCGTCCTTCTTTGATGGGGTAGTTTCGTAATGACTCGACAACTTTAGTATCTATTCCTGTCAGCGTCAGAGCTGTGATATTCGCTTTCCCGTAAAACTCTGTTGGGATATTTACTGTTCGACTTAACGATCCGGCAACCGTGCGAACACCTGGGATTGTCCTGACACTGCTAAGCACCTTATCTGAGAAAGCTTCGCCCGTTTTATGAGTAATCGTCACATCTACCTGCCCTGAAGCTGCCATGAGATTGGATTGAAATGCTTTTATCATTGTCGGCATGAGCAGATTTGTACCAAAAATAACCAGCGTCCCGAACACAATCGCTAATGTGGTCAGAAACGTCCGAAGTTTTCGACCCCATAAATAACGAGCTGCTAAAGTCATTTGAAATTTAAACATACTTTACTTCCTTCAAATTCCAACGGCGTCCCTATAATCCAGGTGTACTAAAAAATCTGCTACCCATTATCAAGAAATCTCACGCATTCTGTTTACTACCCAATCCACACCGTCGTCTGAGTGATGATCTGAACGTTTTTCATCCAGCCGTACAACGCCATCTTTGAGGAAGATAATTCGGTCGGCGTATGAAGCAATATGTGCATCGTGAGTGACCATCACTACAGCCCGCCCCCAGTCATTGGCGACCTGGCGTAAAAGGGCGGCGATTTCATCGGAGGCGTGAGAATCAAGATTACCAGTTGGTTCATCAGCAAGAATGAGTACCGGTTCGGCTACCAAAGCGCGAGCAACTGCTACCCGCTGTTGCTGACCTCCTGACAATTGATCAGGACGGCTATTAAGACGATTTCCTAAGCCAACTTTCTCCAGCCATTCTTTAGCTTTTGCATTTGCCTGGCTTTCACTTGCACCATCCAATGTAATGGCCAGTGCTGCGTTTTCAGTGGCGCTGAGTACCGGGATTAAATTATAAAATTGAAAAACAAAACCGATCTTACGCCGACGCAATCTGGTCAACTCGTCATCTGATAACTCATTTAACAATTGACCATCTATAATAACCCGGCCTTCGGTTGGGTTATCCAATCCCCCCAATAAATTTAGCAGAGTGGATTTTCCACAACCGCTTGGCCCCATCACTGCAACGAATTCTCCTGTATCCACGTTTAAATCAACGTGGTCGAGGGCGACCACAGCCGTTTCATCTTTACCGTATATTTTCGTTAACTTTTCTGTCTGGATCAGGGACATATTTCTCTCTTCTTTACTCGTAATGAAACCTGAATAAATTATTCTGCAATCGATTCATACATAGCTTATGCAAATTGCAAAAGAGACTTTACGATCATTTTGCTTCGTTGTCAAGAATACCATTAACCCATGTAGAGTAATTATATCCATATCATTATAATAATAACGCGAGTTCAGGGTTAGTGAAAAAGGCCCACTTTGGTTACTGCGAACAGAATGATCCCAGTAGAGGCGAAGGAGCATCTCTGGAGGATTCGCTGCGCTGAGCGACTGATATAAGATCCTATATTGTTTCTCAAGAGATTGCTGCGGCGCCCGGAAGAAGCGCTAGGAGGTTCGTAATAACAGGAAAGTCTATCGCACATAGGCTAACCCAGATTGACGTTATAATGATGAAAATCTGATAACACAGAGGATACATTCATGCTGGGAATACTATACGCTGTCGTCACCGTCGTTGCGTGGGGCTCATGGCTGGCTCCATTACAAAATATTCATTTCAAGAATCAACAAGTTAAAACTTTCTATGTGGCAGTGGGGAATCTGGTTCTCGCGTTCTTTGTGTCTTTGATACAAGGTTCTGGAAGGATTTCACTGGAGGCTTTCTGGCTGCCATTTTTGGGTGGCGTCGTTTGGGCTGTGAGCAGCTATTGTGCTTTTACGGCATCAGATCAAATTGGACTGGCAAAAGCTTTTGGCATCTGGGCGCCGCTCAACATTATTGTCAGCACAATCTGGGGAGCAATTTTATTTCAGGAATTCATTAATATTTCTCCACTCAACCAGTTTTTGATCGCCATTGCCATTATCCTTATCATTGCCGGCGTTTTAATTATCATCTTTGCCAAAGGCGGAGATGATAAACAGCAAAAAAAGAAATCCCTGATCATCGGTTTATCTGGTGCATTAGGTGCGGGGATTCTTTGGGGAACCTATTTCGTTCCAATTAAATTTTCTTCAGTCACCATGTGGACGGCGGCATTTCCTCTGGCCATTGGTATTTTCGTTGGCAGCGCTGTGCTTGTATTATTGACTGGCCAAACCTTAAGGCTCGAAAAAAACCGAGACTATTTCATAGTGTGTTTAACTGGCGTCTTATGGGGGATTGGGAATTACGGAATGCTGCTTTTGGTGAATCAGATGGGCGCGGCAAGAGGTTTTACAATTTCGCAATTATCCATCATCATCAATGCATTGATTGGTATATACTGGTTGAAGGATCCAAGACCCGGAACTCGGGCAGCAATGTTTACATTAATCGGCTGTTTTCTGGCCATGTTTGGCGGAATCCTTCTCGGTAATCTCAATTAATACTCCTGGGAAAAACAATCACCAGCTTTATTGTTATTTTTAATAAAAAGAAGCTGCAATCAGGAATTGAAGGCAGCTTCTTTTTATTAGTTTCATTGTTCTCTATTAAACGTAATCCAGCCATCCTGTTGATCTGGGATGTTTGCCACGAACAACCTGATGGAAAGCTTGTTGGATTTGCCTCGTCACCGGGCCCATTTTGCCGCTACCTATCTGACGGAAGTCGATCTCAGTCACAGCTACTAATTCCGCGGCTGTTCCGGTGACAAATACTTCGTCAGCAATATACAACTGATCTCGACCAACAACCCGTTCTTCAACCGTATATCCCAGGTCACGAGCAATAACCATTAGTGAATCGCGGGTGATTCCTTCCAGTACTGTTGCCGAAGCAGGGGTGTACACAACTCCTTTTCGCACCAGGAATAGATTTTCTCCAGAACACTCGGCTACATAGCCCTGCGGATCAAGCATGATTGTTTCTTCAAACCCCAATCGTTCTGATTCGGTTTTTGCCAGAACGCTATTGGCATAGTTGCCGGTTACTTTGGCCTTGGTCATCATTACATTCGGATGATGGCGAGTAAAAGACGCTATATTTGCTCGAATACCTTTTTCTGCCGCCTCATCGCCCAGGTAGGGTCCCCATTCCCAGGCGGCAATACCTACTTTCGCTTCACCAGAATCGAGGCTGAGATTAAATTTTTCACTGTAATGATAAATTAATGGACGGATATAGCAATCTTTAAACCCATTCGCGCGGATCGTATCCTTGGTCGCTTTTGCAAGCTCTTCAGCAGTATAGGGCAAATTACGGAAGCCGAGAATTTTTGCGGAATTAACCAATCGGTCCATGTGTTCAGCCAGTCTAAATACCGCCGGCCCCTTATCTGTATCGTAACTGCGAATACCTTCAAATACGCCCAAACCATAATGAAGTGCCGTACTCAGGAAAGGGACTGTGGCTTTTTCGTATTCCACCAGTTTCCCATCCATCCAAATATATTTTGATTCGATACCCATTTTTTCTTCTCCTTTGTTAGTTTTTTTGTTTTGGGTCAAACAAGATGATCAATAAGAGCCTTTGTTACGTCACGGGTTGACGATTTTCCTCCAATATCTGCTGTTGTGACGCCTGAATCTATTGTCTTAATAACAGCATTTTCGACCCGGGTTGCTTCTTCTTCCAGTTCCAACGAATAACGCAATAAATAAGCTGCGCTAAGCACCGCGCCAATCGGATTGGCTATTCCCTTGCCGGCAATATCAGGCGCTGAACCATGAATGGGTTCATACAAACCCAATTGCCCATTGCCTAATGAGGCAGATGGGAGTAGCCCCATCGAACCGGTTAGCACAGCCGCTTCGTCTGTCAATATATCTCCAAACATATTCTCGGTTACGATCACATCAAAGCGCGCCGGATTCGAAACCAATTGCATGGCAGCCGTATCGACCAGCATGTTTTCAAGCATTACGTCCGGGTATTTTTTCGCCACCTCTGCGGTGATTTGCCTCCATAAGCGCGATGATTCCAACACGTTGGCTTTATCGACTGAGGTGACCCTCTTACGCCGTTGCTGTGCAAGTCGAAAAGCCATATCTACAATACGTTGGATTTCGTAGTCATAGTACGCCAACGTATCAATTGCCTGAGTATGCCCCTTTACCTGATTACGTCCCCTGGGCTTTCCAAAATATAAACCGCCAGTTAACTCTCGCATCACGATAAAATCAACGCCGGTTAATTTTTCGGCTTTCAAAGGAGAAGCGCTATGCAATGAAGGATAAACTTTAATCGGTCGAATGTTGGCATAGACATTCAATGCTTTGCGTAAAGCTAAAAGCCCCTGTTCGGGTCGTACTTCTGCCAACGGATTATCCCATTTGGGGCCGCCGACCGCCCCCAATAATACCGCGTCAGCTTTCTGACAGGCTTCCAAAACTGAATCCGCTAATGCTGTTCCATATTGGTCGATGGAAGAGCCTCCAATCAGATGCTTGGTAAAAATAAAACGATGATTACATTTGCTTTCGATTGCCTGAAGAACAAGTACTGCCGCTTCGGTCACTTCTGGACCAATCCCATCTCCTGGTAATACCACAATGTTTGCTTCCATAAATTAAATTACTCCAAGTCAGATTTCTGGCCGGCGACGATCAATCCATACTCAACCGAATCAACAAGAGCCTGCCAGCTTGCTTCGATAATATTTGTACTTGCCCCAACAGTGTTCCAGCTCATAGCTCCGTTTTGAGTTTCAATCAGCACCCGGGTTGTAGCCGAAGTTCCATTATTCCCATTCAGAATACGGACTTTGTAATCCGAAAGGTGAAAATTATTAATCGCCGGGTAATGGTTAACCAATGCTTTCCGTAATGCCTGGTCAAGCGCATTAACAGGGCCGTTTCCCTCGGCGGCGGTATGAATACCTTCAGCGCCTACCCGCACCTTAACTGTAGCCTCGGAAAATATACCTCGCCCCCTGCGATGTTCGACCACAGCCGAAAAATCAATTAATTCAAACGGGGGTTGGTAATCCATCTCTTTCCGTTTGAACATCATCACAACTGATGCTTCAGCCGCTTCGAAAGAGAATCCCTGCGATTCGAGATTCTTGATTGTTGCCAGAACTTCGTTGATTTGCTCTTCCCGTTCAATTTTAATTCCGTATTCTTCAACTTTACTAAGCAGGTTTCCACGCCCGGATAGTTCAGACACCACAACTTCCATACGATTGCCGACCAGAATTGGATCAATGTGCTGATAAGAATTCACATTTCTCCGGATTGCGGCAACATGAATTCCTCCTTTATGGGCAAAGGCCGCTTTTCCAACATAAGCCAGATGCTCATCAGGAGCGAGGTTGGCTACTTCAGCAACGTAATGCGAGATATCAAAAAGCCGGGGAAGGTTTTTTGCGGGAAGCGTCTGAATACCCAGTTTTAGTTCAAGGTTTGGAATGATTGAACATAGATTGGCATTACCACAACGTTCGCCATAACCATTAATTGTTCCCTGAACCTGAACGCAGCCTTCCCTGATTGCAACTAAAGAATTCGCTACAGCGCATTCACTGTCATTGTGAGCGTGGATTCCAAGGGCAACATCCAGATTCGCGTGAACGGTTTTAACAATTTCTGCAATCTGCCAGGGCAGTGAACCGCCATTGGTATCACAGAGTACAACTGTTTCAGCGCCGCCGCGAACGGCTGCTTTCAACGTTTCAAGGGCGTAAACTGAATCTTCTCGATAACCGTCAAAAAAGTGTTCAGCATCGTAAATAACGTGTCGCCCTTGATTGCAAAGATAAGCAATGCTTTGCTCGATAATTCGAAGATTGTTGGCCGGGGTCGTCCTTAGCACATCGCTCACATGCATAAGGGATGTTTTGCCAACCACAGTACAATAGGGCGTTTCCGCTTCCAATAAAGCGCGGATGTTGCTATCTTCTTCCGGGCTTTTATTTGCCTGGCAAGTTGCGCCGAAAGCGGATATTTGCGCATTTTTCCAACCAATCTTGCTGGCGCGTCGGAAAAATTCAACATCCTTTGGATTCGATCCCGGCCATCCACCCTCAATAAAAGAAACCCCCAGTTCATCAAGGCGATGAGCAATGTTCAATTTATCGCTGCAAGATAGTGAAATGTCTTTGCGCTGTGTGCCGTCCCGCAATGTTGTATCGTAAATCTGGATCATCGCCGCCGCCATTCTTTTTATATTATTGATTTCTCATAATTTGTAATAAATGAGTCCATCCCCAGAAGATAGCCAAGTTCATCTGTTCCGTTTAGTAAACAGGTTTTTGAAAAACCATCGATAGGAAATTCGATGGTTTCTTCGTCTGGGGTGATCAAAATTTGTCTGCCAAGGTCGATGGATAAAAGCATATCGGGTGAATAGCTGAACATTTGAAGCAGTTTTTTGTGTTGTTCAGTATTAACCACGACGGGCAGCAATCCATTCTTGAGCGCATTGTTACGAAAAATGTCCGCAAATGTCGTTGAGATCACCGCTCTGAAGCCGTAACCTGTCAATGCCCAAGGCGCATGCTCGCGAGATGAACCGCACCCGAAATTATGTCCGGCCAACAATATTTGCGCTGTTTGGCTCTGGGGTTTGTTTAAGACGAAATCCGGGTTTGGTGTGCCGTCTGGCAGATAACGCCAATCGGCAAACAGATGAGCGCCCATGCCGATTTTATCGGTCACCTTGAGAAAACGGGCGGGAATGATCTGGTCCGTATCAATGTTATTAACGGGCAAGACTACAACACGAGAAGTTAGCGTAGTAAATTGAATCATAATAATTCCATTAAAACTACAGGATGAGCGTGCGCGGATCGGTAATTCGTCCGCTTATTGCTGCGGCTGCTGCTGTCAGTGGGCTGGCGAGAAAAGTGCGTCCTCCTTTACCCTGCCTGCCTTCAAAGTTACGGTTGCTGGTGCTTACGGCATATTGGCCCGATTCAATCTGGTCGCCATTCATGGCAATACACATGCTGCATCCGGGTTCACGCCATTCAGCTCCAGCCTCTTGAAATATCCGATGTAAACCTTCCGCTTCTGCACTTCTTTTTACCTGCTGTGATCCTGGAACGACCAGTACTCGAACGCCCTGCGCTATCTTACGTCCGTTCATTAAACTTGCCGCAAGTCGTAAATCAGAAAGGCGACCATTGGTGCAACTGCCAATAAACACTACATCAATAGTGTGTCCAATTAAAGACGCATTAGGTCTAAGCCCCATATAATCCAGGGCCTTTTCATAAGCAGACCTTTGATCAATGTCTGTGAAATCTTCCGGGGCTGGCAGTCGATTATTGATGGGGATGCACATTCCAGGGTTTGTTCCATAAGTGATCATCGGTTCAAGCGTAGAAATATCCAATGTGTCATTTCGATCGTAAACCGCGTCCTCATCACTGGGAAGTTTCTTCCATTCCTCAAGAAGGTGATCCCAGTCCGCTCCTTTTGGAGAAATCTCGCATTTTGCCAGATATTCATAAGTCACGTCATCGGGGGCTATCATCCCGGCTCGTGCACCAGCCTCGATTGACATATTACATACCGTCATACGTTCTTCCATTGACATCGAGCGAATCACTTCACCGGTATATTCCAGGACATATCCTGTGCCGCCGCTAACGCCAATCCGATTGATTAATGCCAGAATTACGTCTTTGGCTGTCACACCAGGCATTAGGCGACCATCCAATTGCACCTTAAATGTCTTGGAAGGGCGTTGTAATAGACACTGTGTAGCAAGGACATGTTCAACTTCACTGGTGCCTATTCCGAAGGCGAGGCAACCGAATGCTCCATGCGTTGCAGTGTGACTGTCGCCGCAGACAATTGTCATTCCTGGTCGAGTAAAACCCATTTCCGGGCTGATGATATGGATGACTCCCTGGTTGGTGTTTTCCAGGTCATAGAGACGAATCCCGAAGTCGCGGCAGTTCTCGCCAAGCTGGCGGATTTGCTTTGCGCTCATTTCATCAGCGAAAGCCAGACGGCTGGCTGGAGTGCCATTAGAGCGGGTTGGTATGCTATGATCAACAGTTGCGATAGTTTTGTCCGGGCGGCGAACCTTCAAGCCACGCTGTCGCAGACCTGCAAATGCCTGAGGTGAGGTGACCTCGTGAACAAGATGCAGATCAATGTACAATACAGCCGGAGAATCTGGCTGCTGGGTAACAACATGTTTATCCCAAATTTTATTATAGAGAGTCTTGGGCGCGGTCATTGAGTTTATTCGATGAAGCTGCTTCGTATTGATGACGCTCTGATCCATAGCGGCTGATATTTTCGCGCTCGGGAGCATAAAATGCTGATACTTCCCAACCGGCAGGGATCGTTTGAGGTTCATTAAAGAATTCATAATATTGACTGGCATCCGACTCATCACTGTTTTTAGCTTTTGGGTTCATGGCATTCTCCTTTAGAATGATTAGAAAAAAAATAAATTATGCAATTGTGGTAATTGCAGCGTTTTCTGTTTGTCCATACTGACCGTTGGCAACCAACATCTTGTTCAACGCTGATAAATAAGCTTTGGCGCTGGCGACGACGATATCTGAATCCGCGCCATAACCGCCGTAGGTGCGCAATTGCTCGTTTTCTTTTTGCGGATCAAGGCTGGATGATTCCAGATCTTGAATACGCACGGTTACTTCACCAAGAGCATCAACGCCCTCGGTAACGGCATGAATGACAAATTCCTGCAAACTAATTGGGGATTGGATAATTGAATCAATTGCTTTATAGGTTGCATCCACTGGTCCGGCGCCAACACATGCTTTTATGTGCAAATTTCCTTCAGGGTCACGCAACCGGATTGTGGCAGTGGGCATTCCCATCGTTCCGCATGTAACCTGTAAACCATCCAGGGTATATAGTTCGCGGGGTTGGTAAAGTTCATCAGATACAAGAGCCTCTATGTCGGCATCTGTAATGATTTTTTTCTTATCCGCCAGCGTTTTAAAACGATCAAAGATGATATCAATTTGTGATTCTTCCAGGGCATATCCCAAAGTAACCAGGCGCGCTTTCAGCGCATGTCGTCCAGAGTGCTTGCCCAGAACAAGTTTAGTCTGCGCCGCCCCAACTGCCTCGGGCAACATAATTTCATAAGTTTGTTGATTCTTCAATAAACCATCCTGGTGAATACCCGCCTCATGAGCAAAGGCATTGCTGCCAACAATTGCCTTATTGGGTTGTACTGCAATACCTGTATAATTACTGACCAGTTTGCTCATGCGCGTGATCTGGGTTGTATCAATATGTGTGGTGAGATTGAAAATCGGTCGGCGGGTTTGGATCGCCATGACAACTTCTTCGAGAGCAGTATTGCCGGCGCGTTCACCAATCCCGTTGATGGTAACTTCAGCCTGGCGCGCCCCGGCATGGATACCGGCAAGCGTATTTGCGGTTGCCAATCCTAAATCGTTATGGCAGTGAACGGAGATAATACAATTTTCAATTCCAGGTGTGTTATGGGCAATACCAGCAATCAATTTATAAAATTCTTCTGGAAGTGTATAGCCAACCGTATCGGGGATATTAAGTGTCGTAGCGCCAGCCTGAATGGCTACGCCTAATACCTCGTAAAGGAATTCCGGATCACTTCGACCGGCATCCTCAGGGCTATATTCGATATCCGCGCATAGACTATGTGCATAAGCGACCATCTCACCCACTCTATCCAAAACCTGCTGCCGAGTCATTTTCAATTTGTATTGCATGTGGATGTCAGAGGTTGCCAGGAAAGTATGAATCCTGGGCCGGTCAGCATGGCGAACAGCCTCCCAGGCTTTATCAATATCATTCCGGGTAGCCCGCGCCAAACCACAGATGATGGGAACGCGATTCCCATCTTTGGAAGTACCCACTTCGATTGCTATTCGCCGGACTGCTTCAAGATCATCGGGTGAGGCAGCCGGAAAGCCGGCTTCCATGATATCCACCCCCAATTTCGCCAGGCCGCGCGCTACTTCCAATTTCTCATTACTGGTCATGGATGCGCCAGGAGATTGTTCTCCATCTCGCAATGTTGTGTCAAAAATGAGAACGGAATTTTCTTCCATCGTCCTCTCCTTATTGAGTTTTCTTCCAATTCTCTGGGCGCAGTGAACGAACCATTGCGCCTGCCTGCCACATCTCCGATTCGCGCATCTCGCGTAATTCTTCCTCTAGTTTCTCTTTGTAATCGGCTTTGCTGTTGGCTTCCAGTACGATACGAGTTTCTTCACCAGAAGCGACGCTTTGATACAATTTTTCGAAAACGGGTAATGTAGCATTGCGGAATTCATGCCGCCAATCCAACGCACCGCGCTGGGCTGTGGTGCTGCAATTGGCATACATCCAATCCATACCGTTTTGAGCCACAAGACGGATCAAGCTCTGGGTTAATTCCTCAACTGTTTCATTAAACGCCTCGCTTGGGGTATGTCCGTTTTTTCGCAGGACTGAATATTGAGCTTCCATAATCCCGGCTAAAGCGCCCATCAATACACCCCGCTCGCCGGTGAGATCGCTGTAAACCTCATGCTTGAATGTGGTAGCAAAAAGGTAACCGGATCCGATGACAATTCCCAAAGCCAACGTACGTTCTTTAGCTCTCCCCGTATAATCTTGCTCCACTGCAAAACTGCTATTGATGCCGCTGCCGTTAAGGAAATTCGCTCGAACGCTGGTTCCTGAACCTTTTGGGGCTACCATGATGACATCAACATAATCAGGTGGAACAATACCGGTCTGGTCATTGTAAACAATGCCAAAGCCGTGTGAAAAATACAAAGCGTCGCCTTTTTTTAGGCAGGGTTTGATTTTCGGCCACATCAATTTTTGCCCGGCATCCGAAACCAAATATTGGATGACTGTACCACGTTCAGCGGCCTCTTCCAGGGAAAAAAGTGTTTCACCTGGAACCCAGCCATCTTGAAGGGCTTTTTTCCATGAACGACCATCCTGGTTAACGCCAACGATTACCTTAATCCCATTTTCTTTCATGTTTAATGCCTGAGCTGGGCCCTGAACACCATAACCCAGAACAGCCACGACTTCATCCTTTAGCACTTGCTGCGCTTTTTCGAGTGGGAATTCTGCTCGCGTAACGACTTCTTCCTCTATCCCACTAAAATTCATTTTTGCCATGATGTTTTTCTCCTTGAATCAAGTATGTAGATTTTTGAATTTAAACGGTCATAATACAGCTTGAGTATGATGACTGTTACCATTGCCGTTAGTATTGGGGTAGAGCGCATTACTTCCACGCGCCATCGTAATAACGCCAGTTCGCACCATCTCGATAATGCCCCAGGGTCGAAGCACATCGATAAATCCTTCGATCTTCTCTTCGTCGCCAGTGATCTCAATAATGAAAGAATTATTGGCAACATCCACAATTCGGGCCCGAAATACATCCACTATTTGCATAATATGTGTACGGCTCTCTGTATCAGCCGTCACCTTAATCATGGCTAAATCGCGAGAGACAGCAGGAACAGAAGAGAGATCAAAAACCTGGATAACATTCACCAATTTATATAAATAAGTGGTTAAGCGCTCGACGCTGACCTCATCACTATCAACCACGATAGTCATTCGAGATATGCCCGGCATATCGGTGTGACCAACCGTTAATGATTCAATATTGAATCCACGCCGTCTAAAGAGAGAAGCCACCCTGGTTAGAACACCTGGTTTGTCTTCAACTAAAGTTACAATTGTGTGGCCCATAGATTTCTCCGCTAAAAATTATTTTTCATCAGTTCGAATTCTTGCTCTGGTACGGGCCGGCGGATCATCTGATTTAATTCTGCACCTGCTGGCACCATTGGATAGACGCAATCTTCTTGCTCCACTCGAAAATCGAGAATTACGCTTCCTTCGGTTCTTTGCGCTTTACGAACTGCCGCCTCAATATCTGACCGTTTTGTGATACGTAGCCCTGTCAGACCGTGCGCTTCTGCAATCTTTACAAAATCAGGGCTGCGCATAGGAGTTGCGCTGTAGCGGCGATCATAGAAAAATTCCTGCCACTGACGGACCATACCCAGATATCCATTGTTCAAAATGGCGATATTGACTTTAATACCCTCTTGAGCAGCCGTGGCAAGTTCAGCCTGAGTCATTTGAAAACCGCCATCGCCGCAAACCATCCATACCTCTGCTTCCGGGCGACCAAATTTGGCGCCGATGGCTGCCGGAAGCCCAAACCCCATTGTGCCGAGGCCGCCGGAGGTGATAAAACGTCCGGGATGATCCACTTTGTAATATTGAGCAGCCCACATCTGATTTTGCCCAACATCGGTTACGATCAGAGCTTTACCGTCGGTATATTGCCATAGATCATTAATAACGTGTGCTGCATGTAATTGATCATTGCCTGGTAAACGTTGAATATCCCGCGCCGCGCTGTGGTCTTTCCATTCATCAATAACAGTTAACCATTCACTATGTTCACAGGGTTTGGTATATTCCAATATCTGCCTTAAGACATCACGTAGATCCCCAATCAATGCCAAGTCCACCTTAACGTTCTTGTTGATCTCAGATGCATCAATATCAACATGAATCTTCTTCGCGCCGTTAGCGTACTTTCGGATATCCCCAGTAACCCGATCGTCGAATCGCATACCAAAAGCTAACAATAGATCTGCTTCTTGAATGGCTCGATTCACCCATGCTTCGCCGTGCATCCCCATCATACCTAAGCTCAAAGGATGGGATGCCGGGGCGCCGCCCAAACCCAGAAGGGTTGTGGCTATTGGGGTTTGAGTTCGCTCAGCGAATTCAAGCAATTCATTCATTGCTCCGCTCAAAAGAACTCCACGGCCAGCCAGAATCAACGGGCGTTGCGCTGAATGAATCATGGACACCGCTTGCTGGATCGCGCTGGTTGCTGGTCGGGAATCGGAGCGATATCCTCGCAATTGCACCGGGCTGCTGTCATATTCCCATTCAGTCGAATTTTGTTGTGCATCTTTCGTAATATCAACCAACACAGGCCCTGGTCGGCCCGATCGGGCAATATAAAAAGCTTCGTGTAGCGCAGGGCCAATTTCTTCGACATTTGTCACCAGGTAGTTATGCTTGGTGATCGGTAGAGTAATTCCCGTAACATCAATTTCCTGGAAAGCGTCATAGCCAATGAGCCGACTGACTACTTGCCCGGTAATAAAAACAACAGGCGAAGAATCCATCATTGCAGTCGCAATACCCGTGACTAAATTTGTCGCACCAGGTCCTGAGGTAGCAATAGCTACTCCGGTTTTTCCACAGGAGCGCGCATAACCATCTGCCATATGAGCTGCTCCCTGTTCGTGACGTACTAAAACATGATGAATCGGATAATCAGGCAGAGCATCATAAATCGGCAGGTTTGCTCCACCCGGGTACCCAAAAACGATCTCGACCCCTTCTTTGACCAAACTTTCCCATACAATTTGCGCACCTGTCAGTTCCATTTCTCCTCCTTCTTATCCTTTAGTATTTCAATACAGCACCCTGGTCAGCGCTGGTAACAAAATGAGCGTAGCGCCGTAACCATTTGCTTTTTGTTGTTGGGCTGTAAGCCGGCAATAAAGCCAGACGTTGTTGAATTTCAGCATCATTTAAACGCACTTCAAGCGTACGAGCATCCAAATCAATGTCAATCATATCTCCCTGACGGAGCGCAGCAATCGGGCCGCGCGCCGCTGCTTCTGGTGAAATGTGGCCAATACACGCGCCGCGCGTCCCGCCCGAAAAACGTCCATCGGTAATCAACGCGACCTTGTCCCCTAATCCCATTCCCATAATTGCGCTGGTTGGGCTGAGCATTTCTACCATTCCCGGTCCACCTTTAGGACCTTCATAGCGAATAACCACAACTTCTCCGGCTTGTACCTGTCCGCCCATAATTCCCGCCAGGGCTTCTTCTTGAGATTCAAATATCCGCGCTGGGCCGCTGAATTTCCTCATACTCTGATTAACGCCGCCTGTTTTTATTACTGCGCCGCCAGGTGCAAGATTACCGAACAAACAAACCAATCCACCTTGAGTCGAATATGCATTTGTATGTCGACGAATTACTTCTTCGTCTTTAATCTCTGCTTTCTGCACAGTCTCACGAAACAAATGCCCGGTCACTGTCATTCTGTCAAGATGTAACAGGTTAGTTGCTTGGTGTAATTCTTTTAGAATTGCTGGAACACCACCTGCACGGTGGACATCTTCTATATGCCATTTGCCAGCCGGACTTACTTTACAAATATAAGGTACCTTATCTGAGATAGCATTGATCCGTTCGAGAGGGTAAGCGACATCAGCTTCATGAGCGATTGCCAGGCCGTGCAGAATGGTGTTTGTGGAGCCACCCATTGCCATATCCAGAGCAAACGCATCATCCAGCGCGTCCTGAGTGACAATTTGACGCGGTGTAATCTGGCGTTGCACCAGTTCTATAATTAATTTTCCAGCCTGCCGGGCAAGTTCTTCTCGTTCAGCGCTCTGTGCAAGAGCAGAACCATTATAAGGAAGCGCCAAACCGAGCGCTTCGAGCAAGCAATTCATACTGTTTGCCGTGAACATACCCGAGCATGAACCACATGAAGGGCATGCGTAATCTTCAAGCGTTTTTAACTGTTGTTCATCAATTTTTCCGCTTTGAAACGCCCCCACACCTTCAAATACCGAGATCAGATCTATGGCCGTGCCATCCGGCATTTTGCCTGCTTTCATTGGCCCACCAGAAACAAAAATGGCAGGGATGTCCATACGCATCGCTGCCATTATCATACCGGGAACAATTTTGTCGCAATTCGGCATACATACCATGCCGTCAAAACGATGAGCTTCTACCATAGTTTCCACACAATCAGCAATCAGTTCACGTGAAGGTAATGAATATTTCATTCCGGCGTGCCCCATGGCAATCCCATCGTCGACTGCGATTGTATTAAATTCAAAGGGAATACCACCGGCCTTCTTCACGGCTTCCTTTGCCAGTTTCCCAAAACTTTGAAGGTGGGTATGACCAGGAACAATATCGGCATAAGAATTCACGATTGCAATGAATGGCTTATTGAAATCATCATCGGTAATCCCTGTAGCTTTGAGCAAAGCACGATGTGGAGCATGTTCAATTCCTGATTTGATAATGTCTGAGCGCAAAGTAATCCTCCGTTGAATGAAAGAAACCGCCCGGTGGTATTCCGGGCGGTTTGGGTAAATTTTTGTTATTTTTTATACTGGTATTCTGGTACTATCTGATTTCGGAAAGTGCTTTGTCCGCCCGGAATGTAATTAGGCTCTCAATAATAATGAGAGCCGCAATAAGGACTAGAATAACGAGGGAGGACAAAATAGACATTTGTTTATCTGAAATCGTTAGCAATTAATTATAATAATTATACACTATAAATCAAAAAAGTCAATAGGTCGCGCTGAAATTGGGACATGAATACAATGCCGCTGGTCGAAAAGCGAATTGCCACACCTCTTCATTTAGTGTGGCAGGCGCGCTTGCCCCAACAACCTGATACCAGGTTGTCCCGGGCTTGAGCGGATACGCTGTCCCATCGGCATAAGTCAATGAAACAATACGATCCGGCGACAATCGTTGCCATTTTAAAGTGTAGAACATACCGTCACGAAAAACGTAAGCCGCGCCCTCGCCTGCAAATTGCATATCAATCATTTCAGGTTCAACCGAAACCCAATCATGCTGCATGAGCAATATGACGACATTCTCTGCACCGACCGGTTTTTCTGTCAATCGGTCAATAAGAGGCGTATAGGTTTCTCCCAGACCTGTATCCTCCACGGTTTCTTCTGAACGCAAATATTTTCCGTTCTGAGCGTCGTAATCCCAGCGACTATAAGACCAACATGAATAACGCACCGATAGATGCTCACCTTGTTGGCCGCCAGGTGGGGTTTGTTCATCGAAAACCATCCCGCTCAAGTCTTGCCGGCTATTATCAACACCCTGATCTGTAATGTAGGCGCTGAGCTTACTTGTATCTGTCACCAGATGATTCCAGTTTGATGGATCGTATCGGCACATAGGCGGGCAGGCAGCCGGATATTCCGATACCAGAAGGTTTTTAAATTCCGGTGTATATAAACGATCCCATACCCTCTCATCACCGCTTCCAAAAGCAAAGATTGCCTTATACATCTGGAGAATATTGATATCGAAATATCGCGCCGAACGAATAGGACCCACCATCTCACTGTTATTGCCATAATAGATTGCCACAAACCGGGTTTCACCGCCTTCGATATAATATTCATAAACCAGGTCAGCTAATGATAATCCCCATTGAGGACGGATAGAACGCGGATAATTAGATACCTTGATCGCCAGAGGTCGCCGTTCGAGAAGTGCCGAATCATCTACAAACAGCCCTGTCAATGGATTGAGATTTGGATTGACGGGCGTGGGAGTCGCCATTTTATCTGGCGCATTCGCTGAAGAAGGCCCCGGCGATGGTGTCGGCATTGATGTTTCAACACCCGATGGGTCGGCTGAGGGAGTAATTGCCTGCCTGGTCTTGTTATCCATCGAACCGCATGAAGTCATCATCAATGGCATAAGTACATTCCAGATGAACAATAAAACGAGGTAATATTTTTTGTTTAACATTTGCTTCGCGCTTGAAAATTTTTATCAAATAAATAAATCAGACACTATCATACCCCATAAAATAGAATCTGCAAATTTACTTGCGTAAACTTGTCTGCATCTTTATAATTTTAAATCTTATGAGTACTATTCATGGGCAGTAACCTGAAATTCATCGCAAAGTGGGCCGTTTATGGTTTCCTGGTTATTATTCTGGGAATCTGGTTGGTCAACACACCAGCAGGTTTGCTTGGTAAAGCCGATGCCATCGGATGCGCCATCTGCCATCGTATTGATGAACGTTCATTTCACCTGGCGTCCCGGCAGTTGCCGCTCTGCGCGCGCTGTTCAGGCATGTACCTGGGCGCATTAACGAGTTTAATATATCAGCTAAGATTGGGTAAGCGTGGGGGAATGCCGCCCACTAAAATAATGATCGTTTTGGGCGTGTTTTTTCTGGCATTCGCCGTTGATGGGGTTAATTCCTATTTCCACTTCTTTCCCAATCTGCCCACTCTATATCAATCGACCAATTGGTTGCGCTTACTAACCGGCAGCGGGGTCGGGCTGTCGATTTCAGCAGTTCTATTTCCTACTTTCCATCAGACCGTCTGGGAAAAATGGGATAACCGGCCTGCGATTGGCACTTTTGGTGAATTGGGTATTGCGGTCATTCTGGTATTGTTTGTTGATGGACTGATATTGAGTGAAAACCCCTTATTGCTCTATCCACTGGCGTTAATGAGCGTTGCCGGGGTCATCATTCTGTTAACGATCGCTTATAGTCTGATATGGATCTTATTATTCAAAAAGGATAATCAATTCAATAAACCCGCACAATTGATTTTCCCCCTTGCGGGTGGGTTAATTGTAACCATGTTACAAATCGGGTTATTTGATCTGGGGCGTTTCTGGTTAACAGGCACCTGGGAGGGCTTCCATATAATTCTCCAATAAACACAATCTGCATACTGACAAAAATGTATAATAGTTATACCCTCGATATGAGAGTAATCAGATGACACAAAATGATGATACGCCCACACCTTACCGGTCTGTTACATCGCCAACAAGCAATCTGGCCATCGTGAGCCTGATAGCAGGCATCGCCAGTTGGACGATGGTTCCCGTGATCGGAGCATTTGTAGCTGTTATCACCGGGCATATGGCTAAAAATGAAATTCGCAGCAGCGCAGGGAGGCTCGAAGGCAACGGTTTAGCCACCGCGGGACTGGTTTTAGGATACACCAATCTGGCATTAACCATCACCGGTATCTGTCTCGGGATTGTCTTACCGCTTCTCGGAATCAGTATCTGCGGGCTATGCGGTTTAGGCTGCATTCCTGTTATTAACGACTTTAACTTGTAATCCGCTTAACAAGAAAGAAACCTTAGTCCATTACTTGCCAGGATTGAAGTATCGCTCTATTTCGTATTCTTAATTTTATGGAGGAAAGAATGACAGATGATTTCACGGTCCCATCCAATTCCGCAGAGCCCCCCATTGAGACAGCCCCAGCAGGCGAACCTAAAAGCAAAAAGACAACCTGGATCATCATCGCAATTATTATTGTCCTCTTATGTTGCTGTTGTATAGCTATTGGTGTTCTTGGTTATACTTACGGAGACCAGATTATCGAACAATTAGGTGAGATGGGTATTAAATTCTAATCCGTCAATTTTACGACCGCATATCTTCAAAGCGCGATTGAAGTTCTGTCAGAGCTTTGCGGGCATTTATGCGAACCTCTTCCGGGAGGGGCAGAGCCGAGAACTCATCTTCATCCAGCACAATTTGGCGGCCGTCCGGGAAGACAAGTAAATCCAAAGCCAGATCGACATAAGAGAGAGTCTCCCGCTCAATGACAGCCGGCTTTCCAATGTTGCAATACCAACACTTCAGGCAGTCATCGCGCCAGTCGTGAATCTCGAATATGTTATACCAGCGATTTGTGTAGTAAGTTTCTACAAAGCGATCGCCTCTATTCAAAGTCACCCCATTAAACGATGTATCCTGGCGGTCGAAATATGCTTCCAATAATATCTTTTCATTATCTTGATACAAAATCGAAGCCGGATAGCGCCAGGTTTCCTGCCCGAGGTGATTCAGCTTGCGAACGGTGATTTGTGTCATTTTTAACCCAGACACTGGATCGAGTTTGTTCCTAATCTTAGGATAAGCGAGGTCCCCGGCAAATAAGAATGATCTAATAAGAAATCAAATCTTTCGTTAAACTCTGTACTTATCGTTACACTATAGCCATTACCTCGAAATACCGAATCTTCGACGACACCCTGTAGATAATTCTGTGAGCTTGCCTCAACCTCAGTTTGCGCGCCTGAAGGTCGCATTAATAACATGACGGTTTGACCAACGAAATGTCTATTATGAGAGCAGGTTGATTCAAAAATTCCCAGATGGGTGTGGACACGAAGTGGGTTGAGTTGAACGACTTCTCCGGATAGTAGATTATTCAGTCCCAAAAACCGGGCGACCCATTCAGAAACCGGCGACTGATAAACCTCTTCTGGAGCGCCGCTTTGGATGATCACGCCGTCATGTAAAAGCATGATGCGATCAGCAAGGGCAAAGGCTTCCTCCTGATCATGTGTCACATATATAACCGGTATGCCAGCATCATGTAAAATACGCCGTAAATCTCGAATCAATTGCTCACGCAAGGTGCGATCCAGAGCGCCCAGCGGCTCATCCAACATCAACAGGTTGGGTTTTGGCGCCAGCGCCCTGGCTAAAGCAACCCGTTGCTGCTCGCCGCCTGAAAGGTCGGTGACTCTCCGGCGAGCAAAACTCAGTAAATTAACTCGTTCCAACTCTTTTTTTACGCTTTGATCAATCTCGGAGCGCGGCAAACCTTGCATACGCAAACCAAACGCGACATTATCAAACACGTCACGATGAGGAAAAAGTGCGTAATCCTGAAACATCAAACCAAACCCGCGCAGGTGAGGAGAAACACTGACGATATCCTTTCCCTGCCAGAGTACCTGCCCCTTTTCCGCCTGTTCCAGTCCAGCAATCACCCGCAGCAAAGTACTCTTACCGCTGCCTGAAGCGCCTAACAAACAAACAATTTCACCGGGTGCAGCCTGAAAGGAAACACCCCGTAAGAGAGGAGCGCCTTCATAAGATTTCCAAATGTCTTTTAGTTCCAGCATGGATATACCTGTTATGCCCGGTCTTCTCGCCAGTTAAAATTCACTTGCGCCCGGTGGGCGCAGATATTCTACCAGTAAGATACTCGCCCCGCAAATCATCATTAATAAATTCGCCATGGCCATGGCCTGGCCATAATTCAAGGCGCCAGGCTGAGATAAAAACCGGTATATTGCAATCGGAAGTGTGGGGAATTCCGGGCGGGAGACCAGCGCAGTTGCCCCAAATTCTCCCATAGAGACGGTAAACGCAAAAATCGCGCTGACAACGCCTGCCCGCGCCATGATGGGCAAATCGATCTCACGCCATACGCGAAACGGCGAGGCGCCGAGGACAGTCGCAGCTTCGTGCAACCGTTCAGGGATCGAGGACATAGTTGGATAAAGACTGCGTATAACAAATGGAAGCGCTATCAGACTATGCGCCAGCGGAACTAAAAGGGGCGAAGCGCGCAAATCCAAAGGAGGACGGTTCAATGCAACGATAAACCCCAAACCCAGGGTAACAGCCGAAGCGCCAAGCGGCAGCATGAGCAATGGGTCCAAAAGGCGAGCTAATCGAGTAGAGCGCCTTAAAGCATACGCCGCCATGAAACCAAAGGTGACCGAGATCAAAACGGTCGCGCCGGCGATCACCAATGAATTGCGCGCCGCCAGAATTGGCGGTACATAAAACAATGACTCTCGCCGATTGACAAATAATTCTCGATAGTAATCCATCGTTAATCCGGCTGCTACCTGCCCGCGCGCATCACGCGTCGCGTCTAATCGACTCACAGAACGCACAGTCAAAGCCAGTAAAGGGGTGATTAATAAAAGCAAGATAAAAATCACCAGCGCCGCCAGGAATAGTTTTTCTGAGAGTGTGTGAACATGGCGAGTCTCACCTGTCTGGCGCCGGCGCAATTTAAGTGGAACAACCACTCGGGTTGCCAGACGAGTATAGATCACAGTCAACAGTAAAGTACATAATAACTGAATGACGGATAGGATCGCAGCCGCCGGTATATTCAGCATGTGCATTGCCTGGATATAGATTTCCACTTCTAATGTTGCATAGCGGGGACCGCCCAACAATAAAACCACACCAAAACTGGTGAAGTCAAACAGAAATACAAGTAATGCTGAAGCCAGGATGGCAGGGCGCAGGAGGGGTAAGGTTATTTCACAAAATGTTTGCCATTGGTTGGCGCCCAAAACTCTGGCAGCCTGTTGCAAATTTGGATCAATCTCTGACCAATAATTCCCCACAATCCGAATTACAATGGTCGTGTTGTAAAAAACATGGGCTAACAAAATTGCCCACAACGTGTTAACCATTTGCAACGGCGGAACATTTAAGTTGAATAACGCCATTAATCCGGTATTGATCCAACCCCGCGGGCCTAACAAAGCATTGAAGCTTGCTGCAACCACAACGGTTGGCAAAATAAACGGAATGGTAGTCAAAGTATAAAGCAGTTTTTTACCAGGAAATTCATAATGCGAGAAGAGATAAGCGCCTGGTAAGCCCACTAATAAAGTCAATATAGTGGAGAGCAGCGCCTGCCAGAAAGTAAAACGCAAAGGATGCCAGATTGTCTCAAAATCAACAAGGCGAAAAGTCTCGGATCGTATTGACGAAAAACCAACAGACAGTATGCTGCCGAGAGGGTAAAAGAAGAATATCCCAAGGAATATTAGCGGCAATCCCCATAAGACCACCGCTAATATAGTCCATAAGCTAACTCGATTCTTATACCTGGGCCGAACCACTTCCATTATTGGGACATAACCTTTGCCCATGATTTGATCCAGGCATCCCGGTTCTTTGCAATTTCTTGAGGGGATACAACAGCCACCTTCTCAGGAATCTGAGCATTTTTCACAAATACGTCAGGCAGCTTCGCCTGGGGGTTTACAGGATAAACGTACATTTGCAAGGGCATGTCTTCTTGAAACGGGAGGCTTACCATGAAATCGATGAATTTCTCGGCAAGATCGCGGTTCTTGCCGCCAACAAGAATGCCAACAAATTCAATTTGCCGAAAACACATATCAGGCGCAACGATGGAAGCCGTTGGCGACTCTTCGATTGGCTGAGAAGCATAAACAACCTCTACCGCCGGGCTGGAGCCATACGAAACGACCATCGGCTGCGGGCCTTTACCCGATGAGGCGCTGAAGTTAGTGTAATAGGCTGTCTCCCAGCCGTCCACAACGACAACCTCGTTTTGGCGCAACTTCTCCCAGAAAGTGAAAGCTCCATCCGGGCCATAATGCGCGACGGTTGCCAGCAGAAAGGCTAATCCGGGAGAAGAAGTGGCCGGGTTTTCTACGACCAGCAATCCCTTATACTCTGGTTTGGTCAAATCATCCAAGGATTGAGGTAAAGCCAAATTATGCTCTTTGAAATACGCTTTATCATAATTGATACAGACGTCGCCGTAATCTACTGGCGTGACTCTGTTTTGCTCATCCAGCTTAAACGCATCGGGGATTTCGGCTAATCCCGGCGATGCATACGATTCGAATATCCCGGCATCTATTGCTCGTGAAAGAAAAGTATTATCAACGCCATAAAACACATCCGCCAGAGGAGTGTCTTTTGAAAGGACCGCTTTATTCAAAGCCGCGCCGCTGTCGCCGCTTTTAAGAAAACTGACTTTGACATGATTAGCCTGCTCGAATGCAGCAATCACATCTTCGCTGGCTTGAAAAGAATCATGCGTCATCACGGTCAATGTTCGTGGTGCAGGTGTTGGCGTTGGCGCCGCCAGTGAAGGGCTGCAGGAAGCCAGAAACAAAGACAGTATCAAGAAAAAAAATATCCCCGGATATGATTTTCTCATTTTTCCTCCAAATATTTTTATTG
>CAZDAW010000018.1:0-45242 GCA_964503685.1 uncultured Anaerolineaceae bacterium
AGTCCCCGAAGGAAAATTAACTATTCCACGTGATTGAAATGATTATTATTCGCCCTGCCGATGCCAAAATATTTAAATCCATAAGCGCGCATCTTTTCTGGATCCCATAGATTGCGCCCATCAAAAACCACAGCTGTCTGCATGGATGCATATATCTTTTCAAAATCAAGCTGTTTAAATTCGTTCCAATCTGTGATCAGAATCAACGCATCAGCTTTTTCTGCAACCTGATAAGGGTTTTCACACATCTTCACTTTGGGCAGCACTTTTTCTGCCAGTTCCATTGCCTGTGGGTCATACGCCTTGATAGTGGAACCCTCGTTTTCCAGTAAATGGATGATTTCCAGAGCTGGCGAATCGCGGATATCATCGGTGTTGGGTTTGAAAGACAGGCCAAGGATACCGATGACCTTATCATTCAATCCACCCAGGGCGCGGCGCAGACGCATCACGGTTCGCCGGCGCTGGTTACGGTTGATATCCATCACTGCCTGAAGAAGCTGGGGTTGTGTGCCATGCAAAACGGCCATATGCGCTAACGCTTTGACATCCTTGGGAAAGCAGCTTCCGCCCCAACCCAGGCCGGCGTCCAGAAACGCAGGCCCTATTCGCTTATCCAAACCCATCCCCTTGGCAACATCGCATACATCAGCGCCCAGTTCTTCACAGATGTTGGCAATCTCATTGATGAATGAGATTCGGGTGGCCAGAAAAGCATTCGAGGCGTACTTAATCATTTCTGCTGTGCGCAAATCGGTGATCTGAATCGGGCAACGCAGGGTATTATATAATTGCGCCACATGCCTGGCTGCATCGAGGTCCAACGAGCCCAACACTACCCGGTCTGGGGCCATAAAATCGCTGATAGCCGAACCTTCCCGCAGGAATTCAGGATTGGATACTACGCTGAATTTCAGATGCTTGCCGTTGCTAGTTTTGCTGATGATATCTGCCACCCAGTCACCCGTGCCTACGGGGACGGTGGATTTGTTGATGACAATGATCGGATGATCAACTGTTCGGGCAATCGCTTCAGCAACCTGGCGGACATATTGCAAATCCGCTTCGCCGTCCACGCCAGATGGCGTCCCGACTGCAATGAAAACAAACTCTGCATCCTTCAGAGCGGTGGGATAATCAGTTGTAAAAAACAGTCGTCCCATTTTAGTGTTGCGTTCAACAATCTCTTTCAAACCAGGTTCATAGATCGGCATCACACCCTGTAAGAGTTTATTGATTCGCTCCTCGTCCACATCCAAACAGACAACCTGGTTTCCAAGATCTGCAAAGCAAGCCCCCGTTACGAGCCCAACATAACCCGTACCAACAACACAAATTGAACTCATTGACACGCTCCTAATTTTTTTTATGGATGACGCCAGTCAATAACCGATTTAGTTTCACCAGCGCAACCGCTTTATCGCCAGCGTCATAATCACTTAACAAAATGCCCTAATTGATTATCGGCTCAAGGCGTCATAATTATACCCCATCCGAAAAATTATTCACGATATTTTTACACCCCTTGCCGTTGTTCACAAAATTACACCATGACCGATGGATGACCTCATCAATCATATTTAACCCAGTGTAAAGTAAAACGTTGCACCCTGGTCTGGAGCGCCTTCCGCCCACACCCGCCCGCCAAGGCGGTGAATGATGCGTTGCACCAGTGCAAGTCCGATACCTGTGCCTTCAAACTGCTCTGCCGTCGCTAGCCGCTGAAACGCCTGGAATAATTTATGGGTATGCGCCATATCGAACCCAACGCCATTATCGCGCACATAATAAGTCTTTACATCATTTTCTTCCATCACCCCAAATTCGATCTTCGCCTGCTCTCGCTTACCAGTAAATTTCCATGCGTTGCGCAGGAGATTTCCCAAGGAAATATACATCAGGTTGTTATCGGTTCTGGCAACACATACATCGGGGAGTATCACATCCACATTCCGGTCAGGCTGCGAGGCGCGTAATTCGGCAAGCACATCGTTGGCAATTTTACACAGATCCACATCTTCAATGTGGATTTGGCTGCGCGTTACACGCGAGAACTGCAACAGATCATCAATGAGTTTACCCATGAATACGCTTGAATTGCGAATGCGGTTGAGGTAACCTTTACCATTTTCATCCAGCTGTGCGCCGTAATCTTCCAGCAATATCTGGCTGAAGCCGTTCATGGCGCGCAGGGGCGCTCGCAGATCATGCGACACCGAATAGGAAAATGCCTCAAGTTCCTGATTGGTCATTTCGAGTTGAGCTGTGCGTTCCTGTACACGTTGTTCAAGTTCTGTATTCAGACGCAGGATTTCTTTTTCGGTGTTTTTGCGCTCGGTGATATCACTGAAAATCGTGGCGAATCTTCCCCTGGCAGGAGATGTCACCGAAATATCATAATACTTTTGATGTGGAGCAAAGAATGTCTCAAAATGTTCAGGTTCCCCGGTTTGGGCCACCCGGGCATAAATATCGAGATAAGGAGCAGACTTCGTATCATAAAGTTGCGTCGCCAGCCGGCCAATCACCTGATTGGCTTTTTGCCCAATAATCACTTCGTAAGCCGGGTTGATGCTCAGCAGGATATAATCAATCGCCTTTCCGGTTTCATCATACACGATTTCATGCAGAGCAACACCCTCGCTCATGCTATTGAAAAGCATGCTGAACTTGCTCTCGCTCTCATGCAAGGCCTGTTCAGCGCGTTTACGCTGGGTAATGTCTTCAAAGAGTACACATACACAATCATCCGGTAATGGAAAAGCCTGGAATGCAAAGCAAGATTGCATGATACGATCATCGTCATAATCAAGTCTCTCGATCGCAAATGGCTTCCCGCTGCGGACGACATCAGCAAACTTTCTCGGTATATCCTGTAAGCGCAGGTTAGGAAAAATTTCATCGATCGTTTTACCGATAATCGCCTTGTGATCCAATCCCAATGCGGTTGTTGCTGCAGGGTTCGCTTTCAGCATACGTAGACTTCTATCATCTTCCCGATCATCAAGATGGTAAACATACAATCCCGTATTCATTCGCTCGATGACGTCAGCAGATTGCTTGAGTTCCTTTTCTGCCTGAGTGCGTTTTGTAATATCTTCGACCGTCGCTACCATACCTGTGAATTCGCCGTTCTCAGAGAGCAACGGAACGCCATTGATTGATAAATACACTCGCTGTCCATCGGGCCTCTCTACAGCTTCATGGAATTCCCATATAGGTTTTTGAGTTTTCTTAACCTGTGAAAAAGGAAGGTCAGCTTCAGACAGCGGATTCCCGTCAAAATCGGTCGAACGCCAGGCAGGTGTGTTATATTCACGAGAAGTGATATCGTCTTTCGACAAACCAAATATCGCTTCTGCATGTGTGTTGGCGTAGGTGATCTTTCCGAACTCATTGACAAAAACGATGCCCATCGGGCTGGCTTCCATCAGGAGTTCGATTCGATTACGCTCCTGGCGTAACGCATCTTCCATCTCAATCCGTTCGGTGATATCTCGCGCCGCGGCATAGATCAGTTTTCCGGCAGGAGCAGAACGCCATTCAATCCAGCGATAACTGCCATCTTTACAGCGATAGCGGTTAACAAAATTGATCACTGTCTCTTGGTTAACCAATTGGGCAACAGCCCCCTCTGTTTTATTAATATCATCCGGATGAACGAAGTCAAAAAAACTCCTTCCGGTCAATTCAGTTATTGGATAACCCAGTGTAATTTCCCAGGCCGGATTCAGATGCAAAAAGTAACCATCGGTATTGGCGATACATAACAAATCCAAATTGATATCAAAAAATTGTTTCAGTTCTGCAGTTTTCTGACGCAATTTTTCCTCATCAAGTTTACGTTTAGTGATATCCCGAACAAAAGCCCACATACCGATTGGTATTCCCACATTATCACGCAACAGAATCGTCCTTAATTCGACAGGAAAGATGACGCCATCTTTGCGGCGGTATTCCTTTTCATAGACATCAGAATAGCCTCTTACCATCACCTGTTCTTTGACTATATCATCTTCATATGCATGCCACTTTTCTGGCGTAATATCACAATATTTGAGCTTGTACATCTCCTCGGCGCTGTATCCGAGCATATTCAGGAAGATATCATTGAATTCCAGAATATAACCTTCCATATCCACTCTGACAAAGGCATCCATCATACTGCCGTACAACTGACGATACCGGTATTCGGATAACTTTAATGCTTCATCTGCCTGTTTAAAATCACTGACATTTATCAATGAATATAAGGCTCTTGACCAGGTGATTTCAAAACCGTGTAAAATGCTTGCTCTCAGGCTGACATAGATTGTCCTGCCGTCATAAGTATTCAGAACAGTATCAGCTACAAAGTTATTATTACCCTCTGCAAGAGTAATCAACTGTTCCTTTAATACATCACCCAATTTATTGGCATATAACCATTTTCCCCCATTCATAATTTGGGATTTATCTTCGAGCCCAATCAATTCGAGCGTGGCCTGGTTGATATTGAGTATCTTAATCAAAGAAATGCAAGCTTGCGCCTCTGCGGGATGTTCGGCAAAATAACGTCGCCACTCTGTTACACCTTGCCCGCGTAATTCATCCAGGCGATGCTTCACCGCCGATAAATCGACTTCCCATAACGAAATGGGATAATCGTCAAAAAGTTCCCGATAATGGCCGGCGTCAATCTGCAAAGCCTTAAAACGTCCTCTTATTCGACGGAAAGCAAAAAAAACTATAACAAGGGCGACAAATACAATTACCAGAATCAGCAGAGTTTCTACAAAACTGAATGGCAGATTCTTTTGATATAAAGAGCCGGACAAATGATTAATCGTTCCACCCCCATGTTGATCAAAAAGTAAAACCGGCGCGCCAACCAACATCTGAATAAATGCGCCACAAGGCGCTTTGACGACTCTTCGATGTGTCAACTTCCTCGTCCAAATCTTCATACCAAGCTCCATCGGCAAGAATAAAATATTTACCTGTAATCGATCGGAATGATGCAAACGATATTGCATGAAGATGCAGGAGAGATTTGTTTTTTATCATTATATAGTGTTATTGAGGTAATTAAAACTCATTTCCGGGTTAATTTACCAAAAAAACAAAAGAAACATTTGCAGCGATTTCGGACAGGAAACCATCAGTAGAAATTAAATTCAATAAAATATTGTATACTAGATGTATCACCAATAAACCAATCGATTCAACTTTTCGGTAACATCTTTCAACAAAATAACCCGCCAGGTGTAATGTCATGAAAGCTGTCGTGGTTTACGAATCGCTGTGGGGAAATACCGCTGCCCTCGCCCGCGCCATTGCCGAAGGCATCGGGCATAAAACACCTGCGCTCTGCACCGGCGAAGCCACTGCCAAAGTCCTTGCCGGCGTCGATTTACTCGTGGCAGGTTCGCCGATGCTCACCAATCTGCTATCCAATGAAGCGATTCGCCAGAAAATCGGCGCCAACTGGGAAGGCGATCCATCGCCGCCTGATCTTTCGCACCCTTCCCTGCGCACCTGGCTCAAGTCGGTGCCCAGGGGAAAAGGTCGTTCAGCAGCTTTCGAGACATGCATCTGGCTGTCGTTTGGACAAGCCGCTGCGGCGACCCTGAGCCGGCTGGAAAAAGCCGGTTACCGCCCTCTCGATGAACCACGCTGCTTCATCGTCCTCGGCGCATTCGGCCCGCTGCGCGAAGGCGAACTGGAAGCAGCCAAAAAATGGGGAGCAGGACTTGCCAGAGCCATGGGCGGATAATGCCGCATACAACCCGGTCAGCATTTTTTCCGTATAAGATAAAAATATCAGGGCTTCTAATATTCTGATAAAAATATATGAAAGGTGGATAAATACAATGAAAGCTATTGTTGTGTATGAATCATTTTGGGGGAACACGGCCGCTGTCGCCCGGGCCATCGCCGAAGGCATCGGCGAGGGAACCCAGGTGCTTTCCACAGCCGAAGCCACGGGCGCGGCCCTCGCCGGTGTTGACCTGATCGTAGCCGGCTGCCCCATCATCACATTCAGGCTGCCAAACGATGAAATTATCAAGAACCTGAAAACCAATCAGAGCGGTGGGCCAAAACCGCCCGACCTTTCGCAGCCATCGATGCGCACGTGGCTCGATTCTTTGCCTAAAGGCAGCGGACGCGCTGCAGGTTTTGAGACACGCGTCTGGTGGTCGCTGGGCAGCTCTGCCGGGGCCATTCTGACCGGACTGGAAAAAGCCGGCTACCGTCCACTCGATAAACCGAAACGCTTTATCGTTAAAGGGGCCGTCGGCCCATTAAAAGATGGCGAGTTGGAAAAAGCCAAACAATGGGGCGCTGAACTCGCCCGGGCGATGAGATAAACAAAACAATATCCCCAGGTTGATATTCTTAAGTATAGATAAATCCACTTTGCCCCATGCTTAACTGCTTTGCCCCGTTTCGCTGAGTTTGAAGCGATATCTCGCAGAAGCGAGCGCAGCCAGAGATGAGCCTTTGAGCTCTTGCAGTAACACTGCGTCAGGAATGAAGGGCAGGATTACTGACAATAGCGTTAGCATGACGACCTGCCCTTCAACCTGAACCACCTTCCTCTCCTCTGCTCCAGGGTTTTATCAGAGAGACAGAGAGACTTTTACCCTTTCTGATTTATTTTTGTACAACGATATTGCCGCCTTTCAGAGGCTGGTTTGCCCCATTGTCGTAGATCAGACCCTCGCCTTCGGCCGCGCCGCTCCAGATGCGAATGCGGAATTTATCCGGACGGCCGTCGATTGCAGTGACCCGGAATTTGTAGCCGCTTACCCCATTGACCCATCCCACTCCTTTAAACTCGGCCGTTTTACCGTTGACCACCAGCCATTCATAGCTGCTGCTCTGGAATACCATCGGACCGGCATGGAAAATGAAGGTAGTGACGCCTGAAGGAACGACGCTGCTGGACTTCTTATATCGGGCAACCAGAGCGAATGTGGCAGTACCAGTGGCTGACGGGTTAGCAAGATACGCGCCCGCAGGCGACTTGAACCACCCACCGCCGGTGACAAACCCGCCTGATGGATTATAGATCACCACATATTCAAAGACCTGTGTCGCCGAAGCGCCGTCCTTGTCCGTCAGCGTCATGGTGATGTTGTATAACCCGGCTTTGGTATATTTGTGCGTCCCACTCACCGTACCGGAGCCGTTCGTCTCGCTGACCATTCCGGCGGTCGTGGCGCCATCGCCCCAGTTGATCGTTGCCGTGTGCGTATCCAACATGCCAGGGTCGCTAAAAGCTGCACTGATACTGACGTTAACCTTGATCTTCACCGGCAAAGTTGGCGCATTGATGGCGCCAAGGATCGGCGCAGCGTTGGTCACGTTCACCGTCGCGCTGTCTGCCGCACTCAGGCCGCCTTCGTCAGTAACCTGCACGGCGACCGTGCGGCTGCCCGGCCCGTCCAATCCTGCCGCCGAAAACTCGACCGTCTGCCCGGCTGTTTCAAATACGCCGTCGTTGTTCAAATCCCAGGCGTAGGTGAGCGCGTCGCCGTCCGGGTCAGACCCGGTCGCGCTCAGCGTCACACTCGAACCTTCGGGGACGCTATATGGGCCGCCGGCGTCCACAGCGGGAGCGCTGTTGAAACGCAAATCCACCAGCACCGGATCGTGATCGGAGATGCGGAATTCATCCGACGCGTAGAGCGACACCAGTTGGCCGGCCGACTTGTAATTGGTGTTGTAATCCAGCGACGAAGGTTCGTCGGCGTTAATATGCCAGTCAGCGACCCCGGTCACCTTGGAAACGATCGAATTCGAACCCAAAGCATGATCGAGGTAGCCCGACTGCCCGTCGTACACGTAGGAATAGGCTTCCGCGCCCAGGCGATCGTAGATCAGGTTGGCGTACCCGGCGGACTTGATCGCCGTGATGGGATCTTCCTTCGCGTAAGAGTTGAGGTCGCCCATGATCAGGATATCAGTTACGCCCGTACCGGTCGGGTCGCTTGCCAGCCAGGTCGTCAGAGCATTAGCAGCGTTGACGCGGACTGTATTGCAATTGCCCTGTCCGTCGCCCTGATCAGGCAGATCGCAGGCGCTGCCTTTGCTCTTGAGATGATTGACGCTGACCACAAAGCGCGCCCCGTTGGAATTCTGCTCGAAGGCCTGCGCCAGCGCCGGGCGGTTGCGCGCCTCGCCGTCGCCGCCGTTGACGAACTCGACGCTGTTGAGCGCCGCTGTCTGCCCGACAGGGGTCACCCTGGCAGGCCTATACAGCACACCCACCTTGATGGCATCCGTACCCAAGGCATTGACCTGTCCAGTGGCTGCATCCACATCAACGAAAGCGTAAGTTCCCGGAGCAGTTGCCTCGTTGAGCTTATTCACCAGGAACTGGATGGCGCTGGCGCTCCCGTAGCCATCATTCTCTATTTCGATCACGCCGATTACATCCGCCTGCGCGCCAACGATGGCTGCTACCGTCTTGGGCCACTGACGAGCAAATTCCTCGGCATTTTCCGCCCCGCGGCAGTCAGTTGCTCCGCCGCCTACCCCCAGTGTACAGGCGCCTGCTCCAAAAGTGTTGAAGAAGTTAAGCAGGTTCATTCCGGCTACACGCAAGTCGCCGGTTAATACCGGCGCGCTGGCCGGACGCGGGTTGGTCGTTCCATCGAAGCTGACTGCCCCCACCGGCTGGATGCGGTAAACGCTGAAGCGCTGTTCCAGAACACCGGTCAGCCCATGAACGGTGTAGCCAGTGCGCAATGTATTCGCTGCGCTCAGCCCGCCGGGTTCAGGGTAACGAATCGGATCGATATTCTGCTGATTGTTGGCGTCATCCAGCAAAATGCGGCTGCGATTGTTCAAGTCCTGCAACTCGAGCGCCGGCGGCCCCGGATTGACAACATTCGTCGGGGTGAACAACCGCCCATTGACCGAGAGGCTGACCTCGCCGTAACGCCCCAAGGTGTAATGCTCGGTGACTGTCAGGTCTTGAGGAATGCTGACCAGCATACTCTCGTAACTTTCCCAGTCGTTCAGGTTGGCGACTGGCAGGCTGACTGTGGCCGGGGTGACGCTGTTGCCAGTGCTGCACACAATAACGTTGCTCACCGAACCCAGTTCGGTCAGATAAGCGCCGCTGCCGCCGCTGGTTTCATATTCCATCACCTTACCGGTCACACGTACTTTATCGCCCACACTGACCGGGTAGCCGGTATTGTAAATGAATATACCTTCGGAAGTAGCCGGGTTGCCGTCAACATCAACATCCTCTTCCTGCATGTGATAACCGCTGAACTGGCCGGCGCCCTGCAAATCGCTCACCACTACACCTTCAACGGTGACAACCGAACCGATGATCGGGCTGGTCAGTCCGCTGCCCTGAACCGCGCTGATCAACGTCGCCGGGTCGCCGCAGGCCTGCACGTCGGCGGTGGTGAAGCCGAAACTATGATCGGCTGCCATCGTATCGGGCGGGTCGTCAGCATCCTGGTCGCTGACCAGAGCGGCGTTCACCGTTACCGTGCAGGTTTCATTAGCATAGAAATCAACATCCGGATTGAGCGTGTAAGAAACCGGTCCACCGCTCACCGCGGCTGTATGCGCCCCGCTGCTGGCGCACGAGATGGTGTACCAGTTCCCGGTCACATTGACGGCCTCGCTGAAATCGATCGCAACGTCAGCGCTGCGGGCAATGCCGGTCGCCCCGTTGACCGGGGACGTGCTGGCAACATAAGGCGCCTGTTCGATGATGCAGGCATTAGCTGCGCCTGGGGTAATATTGCGCAAAACAAAATCGACGTTATTCTGGTCGGTGTCCGTCCCATCGGGGCAGCGCGAGATGCTCTCGCCGGCCGCCGCTGTATCCACCAGACCGATGCCAGAGCCCTCGGTGTACGGCGCGCCGGTGTCGCCCTCATAACTGACAGCGTCGATCAACGTCGTCCCGAAGAGCAACCCGACCGCATCCGGCGCTCCGTTCTGCACCAGGTCAGTGTCGGGGGTCACGTCCAGGTCGCAGTTGGCGACCGTCGTGTTATTAGCGCAGACCACGAAGTAATCGCCGGCTGCCAGCATGGTTGCCGGTAAGGTGTACGTCCGGTAAACCGCCGCCCCGCCGGCGTTGCCGTTGACCAGCTGCAGCGTGTAACTGCTCAGATCGACGCTGACGCTGTCCTTATTTAAAATCTCGATGAATTCGGCCGTGTCGGTGCCGGGCTGGTCGTAATCAATCTCGTTGATGACCAGATCAGCTGCCATCGCCGCGCTGACCGTCGTGAAACTCCACGAATAATCGGCATCCCTCGTATCCGGCGGGTCGTTGGCATCCTGATCGCTGACCAGGGTCGCCGTGACAGTCGCCGTACAGGTCTCACTGTTGGCAAAATCAATATCCGGGTCGAGGATGAAAGTCGTCGGTCCATCGCTGACGGTTACAGTGTGCGCCCCACTGCTAGTGCAGTTCAGCGCCAGCCAGCTTCCGCTCATATCCACTGCTTCGGTAAACGTGATGATGAGATTCGCATCGACCGCCACGTCCACCGCGCCGTCAGCCGGGACGCTGCTCTCGACAGCAGGCGGCAGATCGCCCGTTGAGCCTTCGGGCGTCAACGAAAAATCGTCGATCGACAGTCCATCATCGGCGCCGGAAATATCCACATCGACCCAGCGTACCCAGAAGGATGCACCGTTCGGAATTGTCAGGCCGGTAATTGAGTAAGCCAGGTCTGTACGGTTGGCAGCGTCGTTGCCATTCAGCGCGCCTACCGTCCCACTGACCACCGGGCTGGAAAAATCGAGGGCATCGTAATCGACCCAGATCGCGGCGCTATCGTTGAGGGCCGTGGCGTTGGTGCTCAATTGAAAATCAAGCCGGTCCGGAAGCCGCCCGGAAGTAACATTGCCTAACCGCCACTGCTCACCGGTGTAGGCCACAACCAGCGTGGTGATCGTCCCGCCGGTATCGTTAGCGAAGCTCGCCCCGATCAGCGGGACGAGATTACCGCTGCGCAACCCGCCAAACGCCCTTTCAGCATCATCGGTTGCCCCAAAGCTGTAGGTATTGCCAGTGTTGCTTGATCCCGTCCCAGCCGCGTAGGTGGTGTTGGCATTTGTCCCTGACTCGATAAACCACCAGCCGTCTGGCGTCACATCCGATGCGCCGCTGGATGCCAGGGTGTTGAAATCCTGGGTATAGGCGCTCGAAAACGCAGTCAGGCTGACTGTTCCGGCCCCCAGCGCAGTGGATTGCGCCGGCAGCAGGCTGACGACAAACGCCAGAATGACCAATACCGAAAAATATTTTTGATATTTCATGGCATTCTCCTTATATTAAATAAATCAGTTGGGATAAATTGTAGAAATTCCTGTAAAATGACGCCCCTACCACTAAAATATCCGATTCGCAATTAAACCGCTATCACGGCCATCCACTATTTTTCTGCTGTAATCCCCATGTTATGATGTGGATATGGAAAGAAATGCTGCACGTTAATTATAGGAAACCCAAATTGAAAATTCAAGTAGCATTTTAGCAACAAACCCTACAACAATTTAACCACAGAGTTTTTTGTAAAGGCGACTCGCTCTGATCAATCGCAATCATGATGATATGATGGTTACGCGTGGATAAATGAACTGTATCGTTGTATAATCAATAATTAGGGGAGATCAATCAGTCTGAGTTGCTGCTTCATAACAGGAAACAACTTATTGATTTTTACATCGCAGATCGAGCCAACCAGCCAGGCAGCAAAAAACATCATCTGCATATTAGGAGGTAAGGGATGGATCGTTTTCGCTTTTGGCTAAATTGCATTTTAGTTTTAGTAATTATGCTGGCAGCCAGCGGCAGTGCAGCGGGTAAAGACCTGCCTCCGCCCGGCGAAGCACAGATCGAACCGGGCGTCGAATCCGATATCAGAGCCGTTGCTGCGGCCAAACCCGGCGTGGTTTTCCGCTATACGCAAACCTTCGGCGCGACCGGGGAACCGTACATCACTGATGGCAACCACCTTGCCCGCCCGTGGGGACTCTATATCGACGGCTCGAATAATGTATGGGTAGCTGAGGAATTGGGCAGTATTGTAACAAAGTTAAACCCTTCGGGTAGTGTCGTTAAAACCATAGGGCAACCAGGTATTTCATCCTACGACGAAGGTTATCTGGCATATCCCGTCGATATCGCAGTGGATGGATATGTCTGGATCGCTGATGGTAATCGTATCGTTCAATACGATATCGATGGCAATTTTCAGCAGCAGATGCCGACCGAAAATCCCTGGGAACAGGGAGACGATAATGAACACTTCAAAAATACCGGTGGAATCGCCCTGAATGGCGGTACGCTCTTTGTCTCCGACTGGAGCAATCACCGTGTTCAGGTTTATACCGTTTCGGGAACGGACGCGCCGGTTTACAGCGCCACCATCGGCGTTACCGGTGAATCGGGCAGCGATAATGCCCATTTCAACAATCCAGGGCGTCTGGCAGTAGATAGTTCCAACCGCCTCTACGTGGTTGACAACGGCAACAACCGCATCCAGCGCTGCACACTGGCAGGGACCTGGTCCTGCACCACTTTCGATGCCAGTGTAAATGACCCGTCAGGTATCTGGGTCAGAACATCAACGGACGACGTCTTCATCGTCAGCAATGATGACGAGAAAGTGCGCAAATGTCCTTCCGCTGGGGCATGCAGCGACTTCATTACTGGGCTGGATGATCCAAAAGATGTCGCCGCTGACGCCGGCGGCAATATTTTCGTGACATTTCAAAATCCCAGCGTGATTCAAAAATATAACAGCAGCGGCGCATGGATTGGAACCTTTGCCGGCGTTTATGGTGAACCCTACCTGACTGACGACAGCCACTTCTTCACCCCGCGCCTCACTCTGGATAAAACAGGCAATATCTATGTAATAGAAGAATACGGTCAGCGTTTACTCAAACTGAACAGCAAAGGCACTCTGCTCTGGAAAATCGGCGAAGCGGGCGTTACCGGGAATGATAATAATCACTTCTACTACCCGCGCGGCGTGGCAATTGACGCCAAAGGCAATGTGTATGTTGCAAGCGGCTACCGCGTGCAGATATTCAAGAAAAACGGCGCCTACCTCGCCACACTGGACAACGGCGGCGCCTTCTTCGGCTATCTGGGCGGGATCGCAGTGGACAGCAAGGGAAATATCTACGTCTCGGATGATATAGCGCACCAGGTGCTGATCTTCAATAAAAAATTTACTCTGATCGGAACGCTGGGTGTAGCAAACGAAGTAGGCAGCGACAACGCCCATTTCAACTTCCCCGCCGGCATCGCCGTAGATGGCAAAGGTAATATTTACGTTGCCGATAAAGGTAATTGCCGGGTGCAAAAGTTCAGCAAGGGCCGGGTTTACTTGATGACTTTCGCAACCGGCGCCTGCAATGGAGATCTGTTTGATGTCAAGCCCGAAGGAGTATGGGTGGACGCCAAAGGGCGCGTCTTCATCGGCGGCTGGGATGATCGCGTGCAGGTTTTTGATAAAAGCGGCGCTTACCTCACCAGTATCGGTATGTCCGGCGGTTCATCAATGGGACAATTCCTGGACGCAAGCGGAGTCGGTCTGGATAAGAAGGGCAACCTCTATGTGGCTGATTATAACAACGCCCGCATTCAAAAGTTCGCCCCTGGCGTCGATTACTGGACGCAAATCAACGTCAATGGCTTCGGGCAGACCGGCTCTAACGGCGTTTATTCGTTAGCCATGTTCAAAAAACAACTCTACGCCGGAAGTGAAAGCCAATCCGGCGTCGCCGAACTGTGGCGTAAAGATAAAACCGGCTGGATTAAATTGATAAACGACGGTTTTGGCGATGCCAACAATGTCGTCATCGATCATCTGCTGGTTTTCAACGGAATGCTCTATGCCAGCACAGCAAACTGCACCAATAATGAATGCACCACATCAAACGGCGGGCAGATCTATCGCTCCGCTGACGGCGCTTCATGGACTCAGGTGGTCGCCGGCGGTTTCGGTTCCACCGCCAACGCCGAAATCTTCCGTCTGGCCATCCTGAACAGGCAGCTCTGCGCCGGAACCTGGGCCGATGGCGCCACTCACGGCGCAGAGATCTGGTGCAGCGCCAGCGGCGACCCCGGCACATGGACGGTGCAACTGGCCGCTAATGGCTTCGGCAATATCAACAACACCGTCATCCTGGATATGCTGGTGCATAACAACTTCATCTACGCGGCCACAGGCAACAGCGTCGACGGCGGGCAGATCTGGCGACTGCCGGTCGGTGGGGGCGACTGGCAACAGGCTAACACCAGCGGCTTCGATGGCAACGCCTGGTTCATCTCTGCTCTGGCAGTGTTCAAAGGCAGTCTCTACGCCGCTACCCGCACATCAGCCAGCGTAGGAACTCAGGTATGGCGCTGTTCCACAGCAGCCTGCAACCCCACTGACTGGGTGCAGGTAAACACCAGCGGCATGGGCGACTCGACTATGTTCCGTAATCCTTCTCTGGCGGTGGTCAAAAAAGCGCTCTACCTCGTCGTAGGCACAACCAACAACGGCAGCGGTATGCAGGTATGGAAAACAGCCAACGGGACATCCTGGAAGCAAGTCGGTTTCGGCGGTTTCGGCGACGGCAATAATTTCACCAGTTACTGGAATAATGCGACGCTTGCCGCCGGAGATGCCCTTTATGTGGGTACGATCAATAACGCCAATTATGCCGAGCTGTGGAAACACTGCCCCACCAAGAAAAAGTGCAAATAATTAGCCAGAGTTACCTTTAGTTTTTTGCACACGGATTTTCACGGACGGCATATTCGCCCAACTGGGCGAGGATGAGTTGCTCGCTCAGCTTCGCCTGCAACTTGATTTGCGCAATCGTCGCCTGCGCCAGATTCAAACCGGAATAAGAGCGGAGATTCAGCAGGCAGCCGTTGCCTACCCGGCGCTCTCCAGATATGCGCGCCTGTAGGAAACCACTCGCCGCCTGAAAAAATTATAGTGAATCGTTTATCGGCAATGGTTTGATGAAACAATCAGCATGATCGAGGTGAAATTCCAGCTTATCGATTGATTATGAGGGCGGGAATTTCCCGCCCTCACTGTCAATCTGTTAAATAACGAATTGGGACAAGTATTTTTGGGAAATTCGAATCGAATCCAGAATCTTCTCCCGGCTGGTCTCGAAGGCTTTGTCTTCCACTTCGATACAGGCATAACCGTCATAATTAATATCAGTCAGCGCGGAGATAAACTTTCCCCAGTTCACATCGCCGAGTCCCGGCAGCTTCGGGCTCATGTAATCCAGTGGATAAGCCATAATGCCTACGTCCTTCAACTTATCTGGATAAAGTTTGATGTCCTTAAAATGCACGTGGAATATCTTATCCTTGAACTCATATAGGGGTTGGATGTAGTCCATCATCTGCCAGACGAAATGGCTGGGGTCGTAGTTGATGCCGAAATAATCGCTGGGGATGATCCTGAACAATTCCCGCCAGATGCGCGGGGTCGTCGCCAGGTTCTGTCCGCCGGGCCACTGCTCGCGCCCGAATAACATGGGGCAATTTTCAATGGCGACTTTGACCTTGTTCTTTTCAGCATGTTTGATAATAGGCGGCCAGATAGTTTTGAACAACTCCAGATTCTCTTCCACTGTTCTATTCTGGTCGCGCCCGACAAACGTAGTCACCCTGTTGACGCCCAGCTTAGCGCTGGCGCTGATCAGCTTCATCAGGTGGTCGATAGCAGCCTGACGCTTTTCAATATCGGCGTCCATCGGGTTGGGGTAAAAAGCCAGCGAAGAGATTTCGACGCCCTTTTTGGCGCAATACTTGAGGATCGCATCAGCCTTCGCATCGCTCAGGTCATCGACATTAATATGACTAACGCCGGCATAGCGGCGTTCCGCTTTGCCACGCGGCCAGCAGGCCACCTCCACACAGCGGAAGCCCATCTGAGAGGCAACATCGATCATCTCTTCAAAATTCCACCCATCTAAAATTGCACTTACAAAACCCAGTTTCATACTATTATTCCTCTCTCAGGATTGATTGATGGTAATCGTGCGGCCGGTGCGCGAAGATTCTACGCTGGCAAAAATAACCCGCATGGTCTTCAACGCCTCGGCGCCTGATATTTCAGGTTCCCTGTTTTTCTTCAGGCAATCGATGAACAAATCGATCACGCCCGATTTCGTCTGATTGTCGTTGGTCTGGATCTGATCGGTGTCATAGACAAGCGTCTTCCCATCCCTCTTGATCACTTTGAGCGAATGCTGCGGGTCGTCGTAAATATGCATGATCCCCTTTGTTCCATAGAGGATCGTGCTGTTATCTTCAGCGCCGTAGAACGTCCAGCTTACTGTCATGGTTCCCAGCGCACCCCCGCTTAAGCGGTAAACACAGATAGCGTTATCATCGACGCCAATCAGCGAGCCGCTCGCCTCGCGTTTATCGATTGTGGCCAGTTGCGCCGTGGTCTCTACGACCGTCTGTCCGGTGAGGAAATGAATCAAATCCGTCTTATGAATGCCCAGGTCTGCCATGGCGCCCATCACCGCTTTATTCCTGTCGAAAAACCACACATCCTTACCCGGATCGACGCTCCAGGTTTCCGGCCCGCCGTGGCCGAACGTCGTTCTGAAGGAAACGATATTACCGATAAGACCCTCATCGATCAATTCTTTCGCCTTGACGTGCGCTTTGGCCAGACGCTGATTATGCCCCATCATCAGGAAACGCCCGGTATCTTTCGCCGTCTTCACCATATCCTCACAATCCTTGAGCGTGGTAGCCATCGGTTTTTCACAAAGGACATGCTTGCCCGCTTTCAGAGCAGCGATGGTGATCTCGGCATGTGAACTGTTGGCGGTGCAGACGCTCACCGCGTCGATATCCGCATCACTTAGCAAGCTAACATAAGAGTCATACGCCTTGCCGCCATATTTTTGGGCAATCTCTCTGGCGCGGGCGTTATTGATATCATAATAAGCAATTAGTTTTGCATTCGGGTTATCTGCGTATTCAGGAATGTGCCTCACCTGGGCAATTTTTCCGCACCCGATGATTCCAATTTTAAACATAGATGATCAACCCTTCCGTCTGGAAATGTGTTAAGAATTACTTTCTTTTTTCTGCAGCAAAACAGCGCCAATCACGATGACGCCCTTGAAAGCCTCACGCAGGAATGGAGGAACACCCAAAAGATTAAGCAGATTATTCATCACTGCAATAATCAGGGTGCCGAAGACGGTGCCGATAATCGTTCCCCTGCCGCCCATCATGCTGGTGCCGCCAACGATGACCGCCGAAATGGCGTCCATTTCATAACCACTGCCTGCATTGGCGTAGTCCATCGAACCGATTCGCGCCACCTGGACGATGGCCGAAAGAGAGACCAGAAAACCCATCAACACATAAACAAGTCGCTTGATCTTGTTGACATTAATACCCGATAATTTCGCGGCGCGTTCGTTTGAACCCACAGCAATAACCTGCCGGCCGAACGTTGTTCGCGTGGAGATGATGTGGAATGCAATTGCCAGAATCGCCCAGTAAATGATAGGCATCAATAACTGCCCGCCGATCTTAAAACTGGCGATACTCAAAAAGTCGCCCGGAACGACAGGGGTATAACCCTGCATGTAATGTTGAACCACGCTGCGGAAGATCTTCATCGTTCCCAAAGTGGCAATGAACGGCGGCAGCTTGCCGCGTGTAACCAGCAACCCGGTGATTTCACCGAGGATCACACCGAAGAGAATTCCCAGGGCAATGGCGATAACATAAGCCAGTAATCCGGTGATCCCCATGTTGCCCAGGTATCCCTTTGGCCCGGTGTCGATAAGCACCATCACAAAGGCTCCGACGGCCACCAGAGTGGAACCAACCGCCAGGTCGATGCCGCCGGAAATGATGACCAGCGTCATTCCCAGAGCGATGATGCCGATGCCGGCGTTATTGCGTAAGATGTTGACCCAGTTCTGTCCCCAGGTGGTAAACCATTGACCGAACGAATCAAACTGAAATCCCAGCGCAAGAGTTTGCAATACAATCATTACGACCAACGCCAGCCCGGTGCTGAAAAAAGGTCGGGTCATCCATGCGTTTCGCAGCCAGGAAAAAACACCTTGAGTATTCTTGATTTCACGAATGTTCATGTTTGTCTCTCTCTTGCCTAATTTTGAGTTGCCCCGGTAGCCAGACGCATGATATCCTGCTCGTTCATGCTGGCGCCAGACACTTCACCTTGAAGCGCGCCGTGATACATCACCAGGGCGCGGTCGCAAACCCGGATGATTTCCTGCGCTTCGCTGGATAAGACGATGACCGCCACACCCAGATCGGCCAGATCGAGGATGATGTCGTAAATCTCCTCTTTGGCGCCCACATCCACACCCTGAGTGGGGTTATCCAGTATCAGAAGCCTGGGCCGCGTGCTCAGCCATTTTGCCAGCACAACCTTCTGCTGGTTGCCGCCCGAAAGGCTTGTGATCGGATCGTCCTTTCTTCCCAGTTTGATTCGCAGACTCTTCACCTGGGCATCGAATTCCTGGTTATGACGACGGCGGTCGATAAAACCGAATTTCGCAAAGAGCGGCCAGGTAACAATGGAGCCATTTTCCAGAATATCCATATCCTTGATAATGCCATTCTCTTTTCGGTTTCTGGGCAAATATCCAATGGCAGACTGAACGGCCTGAGTCGTGTTATGAATCGTAACCGGCTTCCCTTCCAGAAAGACCTGACCGGTATAATCGCCGCCCGCCCCAATAATCGCCTGGAAAAGTTCACTCCGCCCGTCTCCCAGCAGGCCGGTTATTCCCAGCACCTCGCCGGCCCGAACCGAAAAGGAAATATTGCGAAAGCTCGCCTTATCGGTTAATTTTTCGACCCGCAAGACTTCGTGGGCGGTTTTTCGCTCACGCTGCAAAGCCTGCGTGCGGATGTCGTGTCCCACCATCAACCGCGCCAGGTCATCGGTGGTTACCTCAGAAACAGCGCCCTCCGCGACCATATTACCATCGCGCAGGATAAAATAATGCGAGCAAATTTGTTTAACTTCTTTTAATTTATGAGAAATAAAGACGATACCTACCCCTTGCTTCTTTAGCTCCCTCATCATATTGAATACGCGTTCGATTTCCAGGCCGGTCAGAGCAGAAGTCGGTTCATCCATGATAATAATGGAAGCGTTCATCATCAGGGCGCGAGAAATTTCCACAACTTGCTTATAAGAAGCATCCAGATCACGCACCATGGTATTGGGGTCAATGTTAAGATTCATCCGGTCGAATAACGCCTGTGTTTCCTGGCGCATTCGTTTTGCATCCAGCAGACCATTTTTCTGTTTCAATTCCCGACCGAGGAACATATTTTCGTAAACAGGCAGATCATTGATCAGATTTAGCTCTTGATGGATAAAGGCAATACCCGCATTGAGCGAATCCACCGGTTTGTGAAAGACAACCGTCTTTCCATCCAGAAGTATCTCACCCGAATCAGCTTGAAGGACGCCGCCCAGAATATTCATCAGAGTGGATTTGCCGGCGCCATTTTCCCCCAACAGGGCGCAGATTTCGCCGCCCTTGAGAGAAAACCGAACATCCTTCAGCACAACATTCGTCGCGAATGCCTTGCAGATACCACGCATTTCAACATCCATAGCTCAAATCCATCCTTTTATTGAAGAGGCTATGGCGTTGCCATAGCCTCTCTGATTGCTGAATCTTTCGAGTTAATTCCTGGAAATTGACCTTCTAGTAAGGTGAATTTGGATCCAGGAAATTCTTGTAGTTGTCGCGATCAACGATAGTCGTGGGAATGATCTTGACCGGTTCAACAGTCTCGCCGCTCAAAATTGCGACTGCCATATCGACGGCATCGCGCACCATGGCGGGGCTGTAGGTCGCCGATTCGAGCCAGATATCCTCGTTTGCGGGCATCATATTGAAGTATTCCTGCATACCACCGCCGCCAGTAAGCACCTTGATATCGGTACGGTTGGCTTCGCGGATGGCCTGAAGGACACCGATGGAGGTCTCGTCATCCATCGAGTACACCGCATCGATCTTCGGATTGCTGGTGAGAATGTCGGCAAAGTCTTTCAAACCATCTTCTCGGGTGAATTTGGTGGCGTAGGTGATGGTCTTCATATTCGGGGCAATCTGGGCCATGGTATCCACATAACCCTTCTTGCGCAGTTCGGAAACTGAACCGGAAGTGGGGACCTCAAGCATGACAACGGTGCCTTCGGTGCCGATCTTATCGACGATGTATTTCGCGCCCTGAACACCCATATCTTCATTGTCGCCAGCGACGCGGTACACACCTTTGGCATTGATTTCAATATCGAAGTTGACGACTTTCACACCCTTATCGATGGCAGCCTGTATGGGCACTTCCATACCTTCCCACTGCGGGAAGGCAACGATTGCCTGCGCACCCCAGGTCAGCAGGTCATCGAGCTGAGTAGTCATTTCTTCGGCATTGCTGCTGGTGTACAGCTTGTACTCAACCTGGTCAGCTAATTCCTTGCAGCGCTGTTCGGCGTTGTAAGCAACTGCAGCAACCCAACCGTGCGTGACAGCCGGAGCCAGAATTCCAATTTTGTACTTGGCTGCTGCCTCAGCAGGCGCTGCGGGAGCTTCATTTGCTTCAGCTGCCTCAGCAGGCGCTTCTGTAGCGACAACTTCTTCGGCTACGGCTTCTGTGGCTTCAGGAGTCGCCGCAGGCGTGGTCGCGCATCCGGCAAGCGGAATAGCGATCATGGCAAGAACGGTCAGTAAAACAAATAACTTTTTTTTCATACCTCTCTCCAAAATAGTGTAAGGATTATTTTGATCAATCACCGGGACTATCGCGCTCCGGTGTTTAATCCACAGGTTTTGGCGGAGCAGAAGATTCCCGGACGATGAGCTGGTGATCTAAAAATATTTGCCGGGGTACATCTTTTCTCTGCTTCAACTGGGCATACAGCAGGTAAGCGGCCTGCTTGCCCAGCTCATAACAGGGCTGCGCTACTGTCGTGATGTAAGGATGGAACATGGTGGTATGCTCCACGTCGTCGAAACCAATTACTGTCACATCTTCCGGGACAGAAAATCCCAGTTCCTTCGCCGCGGTGATTGCTCCCAGAGCCAGCGTATCGGAAATACAGAAGATGGCTGTTGGCCTGGGGGTCACGCCCAACAATTCGCGGGCTTTCGCCTTGCCGCTTTTGAAGGAATAATCGCGCGAAGCGCAGATGATATAATCATCGTTGATAGAAATACCGTACTTCACCAGCGTATCCTTGTAGGCCTTCAAGCGCAGGCTGGTGGAGATGTATTCGTTCTCGCTGCTGATAATGGCAATCTGCCTGTGACCCAGGTCAACCAGATATTCGATGGTTTCCTGGGTGGCCTTGTAGTTGTCAATTGAAACATGGGGGATATCCACAAGGGGATCATATTCGCTGCATTGCACCAGGGGGAATTGTTCGGCGTATTCGAGCAGCCAGTTGCAGCCGATATTACTCGCCATCAGGATAGCGCCGTCGGCGCGGCGTTTTTTCAGCATATCCAGGGCTTCGCGTTGGCGGGTTAAATCATCCTGCGTCGTGCAGATCAACGCGCTGTAACCCAGCAAAGTGGCGACATCGCCAATGCCGGATAGAATGTGTGCATAATAGGGGTTGGTAACATTGGGGGCCAAAAGCAGGATGACGCGGCTCTCGCTCTTGCGTAAATTTCTGGCGAGGATGTTCGGTTCATAGGCCAGCTTTTCGATGGCAGCATAAATACGGGCAGCCGTTTCAGGACTGACAATTTCCTGATCGTTCAACAGACGAGAAACTGTTGCAACTGAAACCCCCGCTTCCCGTGCGACATCCGCCATTGTGGCCATGAGCTGCTCCCAGAACGAAATCGAAGATGAATGTTAAGTGACTTGCTGGCCTTTTGATCATGTAATCGATTACTGTAATCGATTACATGACTCACAGTCGGAATCCTACCACAACCATTTTTTTCTGTCAATAGATTTTGCTGTTTCCGCCTGAAAATCACCCTGAATTTTGCAGATTGGGTATGCACCCTTCGGGTGTGGAGCAACTTAATACGGAGAAATTCAGGCCGCTTTATCGCAGATGGATACAGATACCCTGGCAGGCGCGATGACTCAAACCCAGACCCTAAAGGTCTTCGAGATCTTTAGGGTCTGATTTTTCTACAACCGGCAGTGAAACCGCCCGTCTTTCAGTGAGACGTCTCTATCGTTGTGTGTCTAATTTGTGCAAACGCCTTCACCGGGCAGCCCAACGAAATCCTCGCTGGCATCGCCTTCAGCTACCCAGCCTTCTTCGCCATCGTCAGTGCGAATCTTCCAGTAAACGTAAGCGGCTGTCCCCGGGTTATACTCATGGCACACCGGCCCGTCAATGATTTCACCAAATGTGCATTGCGGGAGTGATGCAATAACGTTATCGGCGTATTTTTCAGGGGCCGAGCGTAATTTTACGTTATCCTTTGTGAGGGTAACAATATAATCTCCCATCCTTAATTTCGGCTGCGGAGCGAACGGGCAATCAAAAACCAAGGGGGTTGGCGTAGGCTGTGGGTCTTCAATACCACCATACCTACCGCCAAAATCATAGTCCTGAATCATCTGCTCAAAAGCGCCCAGGCATTCTTTCTGGGTCTTTGGATCGAAGTCCACAACAAAGCCGCCTGAACCACTGACGTAATAAGCCTTTCCATTGACATTATTAATGCCCCACTCAATCTGCCAGTTCAACCTGGCAGCCTTCGATCTGGTTATGAGCGAGAATACTGAAACTATTCTTCTCGGTGAGCGTCCATTTGGTTTTGTCATAGAGCAAATCCATCGGGGGTATTAACGCCCAATCCAAATGATCGGGAAGCGGGGTTGCCGACGGTCGCGGCGTCTGCGTCGGGGCTTCTGTGGGAACAACCCGTGTTGCTACCACCCGTGCTGCTGTTTCAGTTGGCGTAACGGGTTCAGCGGTCGGCGTTGGCGCAGCAGTGCAGGTCGCCAGTAGGCCGAAAACCAATACAGTCGATACCGATAAGCAAAATTTCCTGATCATTATCTCCTCCTTGAGATGAAATAAATCCTGGTGTCAATCATCTGTTACTGTGAGGCGGGCTAACGCCCGCCTCGCAATCTATCGAGTTTCTGTCGGGCGCATTCCCGACATAAAGAATCCATATCCTCTGTGCAATCCGTGGGTCATCTGACGAAAGAATATTATTTCGCAAGAGCCGCCGGGATCGTAAACGATTTCGTTTCAGAAAAAATTGTGGCGTACGGTCCAACCGCCTTGATCCGCCAGTAGAAAACAACATCCGTCCCTTTCTGGCTCTTGGTCAATTTAGGTAACTTCGACAGCTTGGTCAATGTCCACGAAGTGGCGTATTTCTTGATTGCGTAGCTCTTGGTAGCAGCCTTGAAGGTGGGATACTTCGAGAACTGAATTTGATACGATTTCGCGCCAGAATCTAATGCTTGCCAGGTAAACGTGACCGGAAACGCGGTCAGCGGGTCGCCATTGTTAACTTCGTTCAAAATCGGTGTCGCCGGCGGCGTATAGAACTTCGTTCTCACATCTGCAAACTTAGCTATTGCGGTATAGTTTCGCGGCATGATATACCAGAGCATCCATTTGTTTGCTGGCAAATCAAAATCCGGGGTATAAGACTCGCCTGTAACGGTCACTGTTTTCCAAAGGTCACAAAATCTGGTTGATTTATCGCGTTGCAAACAGAACTGCACGTCATACGTACCATCGCAATTCGTAGTAATTTTCTTCCAGGTGAAAGTCGGTCGCAACGAAGTAAGTTTGGCGTTCTTCGCCGGTGAATATTTCACAACTTTCTCTAAAGTCGAGTGCGGATACGTTTCAAAATACCAGAAATTACCCAGGGGCGACCAGCCGCCGTATGAATTGTAGTGCCGGGCGCGTACCCGCCAGTAATAATGTGTGCCGTATGAAAGATAGGGGTAGATTTTAAAGAAATTCCAATCTCTATTATAACCAAATCCTGTGTAAACAATTGTCGAGAAAGAAGGGTCGCTTGAAATTTGCATCTCGTAAAACGCCGCATTTGCGACTTTCGCCCAAACAAAAGCCTCTGCGGTATTAGAAATAGAACCGGCAGGTGTAACCAAAACTACATTATTGGGTGCATTCACCTCCGCCACAGTCCCCAGTTCCAGCGGAGCAACTTCGTAATTGTAAGCCGCCTGAACATCCGGCATCCGCCCAATATTCTTAGTGGAATATGCCTGCTCTGTTCCTGTGTTGAGCAGTTTCTGGCGTATCTGCCAGGCATCCAGAACCGCCCCATCGTGAGCCGCCTTATACATTCCCTGAATACTGGCGACCGCACCCGCTACGATCGGTGCTGCACTGGAAGTGCCGGAGAATTCACTCATGTAACAGCGATTCCAGGCAATTTGATAATCGCCATTTTCGTCTTTGTAGTAGGGTCCAAATAAATTACATTCGCGGACATACTCGTCAAGACGATTCGGGCCACCCTGTGGGCGTCCGACAACGGTTGTCACCGAATCGCCCCAGGCGTAAGCGTCAATTCGTGATCCGTAGTTCGTCCAGCACTTGGGCAGGTGCGTCACCGCGTCAGCCGCGGCAACCATGATTGCCCCGGAGTCGTGACTGCGAGTATATTTCCCGTTGTAATACGGATTATCGAGATTCACCGCGCCATTACCGGCTGGCTCTACCACCGTCACGCCTCGGGCAGTAGCATACTGGATGGCGTCGTACACTTCAGGAGCGTATTCTGCTGGCACGCCCCCAAACTGACCACAGTTCCCACACGTCGCATCGCACGTCTCGCCCGGCGCGGGAGCGAAAGAAAACTGGAATTCGAATAAAATTACATCCCCGGGTTGACTCTGCGTAACTGCCTGCGAGACCGCCTTGCTTAGATTATTTCCTCCAATGATATACGAGTCTGTGTTTGTAACAGATGCCATCTTGATATCGACATCGGGAACGAGTCCGGTAATCCCATAGCCGTTGTTCAGACCGGCAAGTATTCCGATCACCGCTGCTCCATGCGCCGGATAGATAGGATTTACGGTTGCATTGATCCCGGTCAGGATATCGGTTTCATCATAAGGCAAATCCTCATGCCCCATCTTCCAGCCAAATTCGATGTCTGTAATACGGATGCCGTCGCCATCCGATCCGGGTACACCGGCGACTGCATCAATTCCAATGCCGGTTGGCGCAGCCTGGCGATAACCCTGATTCGGCGTAAAATCAGGCGTCGGACTGGTCGGAAGCTCTCCCACAGTTGGAACAGCAGTTAGAGCAGAAGCCGGAATAGAAGCCGGAATAGCCACCGGCTGCATATAAGCAACCTCCACAGCGTCAAGCTGACCAAGTCTTTCGACGTAAGCCGCACTGGTTTCGTAGGCAACGCCATCCGGCAGAGTCAGCGTCATGTAACGATCCAGTCCAAAATCTTCCGGTCTGACTTCGGCTGTCCCATCGGGAGAAACCGAGCGAGTCTGTGTCTCCTCTTCCGGCAGATTAAAACGGCTCTCAACGCTGGCGCCCATTTCCTGAATCAAAGCATCCAAAGCGGATAACCCTTCGCTGTCTGCACCGCGCAGTCCTTCGTTGTTATTCCGCATAGTATATCCCGGCTTGAGCTTTACAATAATATATTCCGGGATAACATAATTTTGTGCATCTGTAGTAGAAGAAAACAAATCATCCCCGCCGCCATCATCGGCGTAAACAGGTTGAAAACTCTCCATCAGCAAAGCAAAAATCAGGAAAATTACAATGTATTTAATGTGTTTTGTGTATTTGTTCAGCATGTTGTCTCCTTGTTCATTATGCCAGCTTCAATAAGGTTATTCTCAACGCTTTCTCTCCCTTATCTTAAATTTTTAATCAGAAATTTATTTCCAGTCAAGATCATCCAATTTAAATAATTAATTAATTTTTCGTAAACAAACAGACATCCGCCATTTTTTCGCCATTCCTCTAAAACCCCATATTTCAGCCAATCAGGCTTTTTGCTTCTTCGCGAAAAGCAACCGCCCGCTCCCTGTAATGCAGCAAAATCCCCTCTTGTATTTTCCCGAATTCATGCTAAACTGTATTATATGGCAGGTGGTTTTACCAGATTGGAGTATTAACCCTTTGACTCTGCAAATCGAACCCCTCAAAGTTGAAAGCCTGAAACAGGCCTGCATCAAAAAACTGGAAGACCTCATCCTTTCCGGCGAGTTGAAGATCGGCGAGAAACTGCCCTCTGAGCGCAGCCTGGCCGACGAACTGCACATCAGCCGCCCGGTGCTGCATGAAGCCCTTGTCGAATTGAACGCCCGCGGGCTGGTCGCCATCCTCCCCCGCCGCGGCGTTTTCATCAACGACTACCGCACCACCGGCTCGTGCGCTCTGCTCACCTCCCTGCTCGATTACAACGACGGTAAACTCGACCCCGCATTCATTCACAGCATGCTCGAAATGCGCATCCTCGTCGAAACCGAAACCGCCCGCCTGGCCGCCGAGCGCAGCACAAAAGAACAGTTGAACACGCTCGCCGGGATCGCCGCCCGAGAAACCAGCCTCAAACCGCCCACCGCCCATCAGCTCACCGAACTGGATTTCGAATTCCATCTCAACCTGGCCATTGCTTCAGGCAATCTGATCTATCCTTTGATCCTCAACTCCTTCAAGAACGTCTATACGCACCTGACCGGTTTATTCTTCCAACAGCATCTCGCTGACGAGGTTACCAGCCAGGTTTTTGATTTCCATTCCCGTCTGATTCAGGCCCTCGCCGCCCATGACCCCGCCGCCGCTGCAAAAGTCATGACCGAAATGCTCCAGCATGGCGAGAAGAACCTGTGTCTGGATAATTAGTATGCACAAGAAGGCGCATGAAACCGCAGGTACACACAATCGGATGTTGTTAACCTGGCGCAAAAGAATTCGGGTTTTTCAGGTTAAGTTGAGCAATTTTCACTCTTTCTCGATATGTTTTTTATAAGAAAGCGAAACCCAATATTATGTTTATCTATTCAATAATTTGGCAACATCTCAATACCATACCCAAAAGGAGATAAAGCTTATGTGTCTGCCGACCGCCGAAAAATCTCGCTACACTATCAAAGAACCCAAAAATCTTTCCCCGCGCATCCAATGGCTGCGCGATTATTATTTTAAAGGCGTTAAAAGAAAATGGAACAACGAATACACCTCATGGACCACCGGAACGCCCTGGGATTTCCAGTACCCGGAGATCACCTTCTACATCGTCCCTGAGACGTATGCCTTCCTGCAAACCTTCCGTTCCTGCTTTAAGCAGAACGCCCACCCGGTCAAACTCCACCCTGACTTTTGGAAGTGGAGTCTGCCTGAACGCGTCGCCTGGTTCAATAAAGAAGTGATGGTGCATTACCTGCCCAAGGAAATCCTTCCCGGCGACCTGCTGGCCGGGGCGCGCTTCAATGTGATGACTTCCTCTTGCCTGACCGAAAACGAAGTCAAGGAATACGACCGCCTGGTCTGCGGCAAAGGAGGCGTTCGTGAAGCGACTCTCTGGTTCCACAACCATGGATACGGCAACTGTGGAGCCACCAGCGGACACCTCATCCCCGATTATGCTGCGGTTATCCAGCGCGGCTGGAAGGCCATTCACCAGGATATTCAGGAACATTACGACGCTCTCTCTGCCAACGAGAAGGACGGTCCAAAAGGCGCTCAACTCAAAGCCATGCTTACCGCGGCGACGATGGCGCGCGACCTGGCAGCTGCCTACGCCGCCGAGTGCGAAAAGCTCGCCGCCACCGAATCCGACCCCGCCCGCAAGGATGAACTGCTCAACATGGCCGCCAACCTCAAGCGCGTCCCCTGGGAACCAGCGCAAACCTTCTGGGAAGCCGTCCAATCCCTGTGGCTTACCCACATGCTGGTCATGTCTGACGAGAACTACCCCGGCCCCGGCGACTCCTTCGGCCGCATCGACCAGTACCTTTACCCGATGTGGGAGTATTCCATCCAACACGGCATGGATCCCGAATTCGGCAAAGAGATCATGAAGTGCTTCTGGGTACATTGCAACACCGCCTACGACGGCATGATCCGCACCAGCGGCAACCAGGGCATCACCGCCGGTTACGGGCAATTGATCACCCTTTCCGGTTTGGGCGCCGGCGGTAAGGATATGACCAACGACCTGACCTACGCCATACTCGAAGTGATCGATGAGATGTCGCCCATTCTCGAGCCCAAGCCCAACGTGCGTCTGCACCGCAACTCGCCCGACAAACTGCTGGATAAGGTGATCGACATGATCGCTTCCAGCCAGGGGGCTCCCTTCCTGCTCAATTTCGACGAGCGCTCCATTGCCGGCATGCTCCTGCAGGCAGAAAAAGCCAACATCAAACATTTAATCAATGAAAACAACGTCTTCGATTATGCCCCGGTCGGCTGCCTGGAAAACACCATGTGCGGCAACGACCGTTCGGGGACGGTAGATAACAACCTCAACCTGATCAAAGCAGTGGAGCTGGCGCTGTGCAACGGCCGCGACCTGGTTCCTTTCACTGACGAGATGACCGGCAAGACCGACCCGCCCCAGCAATTCGGCCCGGCCACCGGCGACCCGACCACCTTTACCTCCTGGGACCAGTTCTGGCAGGCTTACGCCGCCCAGACCCGCTACATCATCCAAAAAATCGCCGATCTTTACGAGCGCACTGAAGCCATCCGCGCACGCTTTCACCCCACGCCTTACCTCTCCTGCCTGGTGCGCGGCTGTGCGGAGAAGGGATTGGACGTGACTCAGGGCGGCGCTGAGATTTCGTTCACCACCCTCGAAGCAGTCACCTACGCCACCACAGTCGATTCGCTGCTGGCGATCAAGTACCTTGTTTTCGACAACAAGATTTGCACAATGAACGAATTGCTCAAGGCGCTCAAAGATAACTGGATCGGCCACGAAGTGCTGCAAGCCAAAGCGCTCAACAAAGCCCCCAAATACGGGCGTGACGACGATCAGGCCGACGCCATGGGCCAGGCCGTGATGCAGTTGTGGACCGATGAGACCTGGAAACATAAGACCACCTCGACTAAGCGCCAGTTCCGCCCCGGCATGTTGAGCTGGAATTACTGGGTCGCCGACAGCTTCATCGTCTGCGCCACCGCCGACGGCCGACCTAAAGGCAAGTTCCTCTCTAACGCCATTTGCCCCTCAAACGGCGCCGACACCAACGGCCCAACGGCCAATGTCAACTCGGTGGGCAAGGTGCTGCGCGGCCTGGTCCCCGTCGAGCAAAGCCCATGGGATAAATTCCACAACCTGCTGCCCAACGGCGCCAGCCACACCATCACCTTCAACCCATCCATGCTGCGCGACCCCGAACACAAGGAAAAATTCAAGGCTTTCCTGAAAGGCTACATCGAAAACGGCGGCACGGCCTTGCAGATCAACATGGTGGACCCCGACATGCTGCGCGACGCCCAGAAACACCCCGAAAACTACCGCCACCTGTTGGTGCGCGTTACCGGCTACAACGCCTACTTCACCGCCATCGGCAAAGAGCTTCAGGACGAGATCATCGCCCGTGAAAGCCATCGCATGTGATTACCATGACCGTTGCTACAGCGATTACCACCGGTCTGTACCTTCACCTGCAACGCCTCTCCACCGAAGACGGCCCAGGCATCCGCACAACCATCTTCTTTAAGGGCTGTCCGCTGCACTGCCAGTGGTGCCACAACCCCGAAAGCATCTCGCCCAAGCCCCAGGTGCACTGGCTGGAAATCCGCTGCATCGGCTGCCAGACCTGTGTGAAAGCCTGCCCGCGCCAGGCGCTGACCTTTAATGCAGCAGAAGGCATTCGCATCGACCGCGAGAGCTGCACTGGCTGCGGCATTTGCGCCCATGAATGCCCGGCTAACGCCATGGAACTGCTCGGTACGCACATCACGGTCGATGAATTGTTCGCCGAGCTGGTCAAGGACTGCGCTTACTACGAGAAATCGCAGGGCGGGGTGACTGCTTCAGGCGGCGAACCGACACTTCAGGCTGGTTTCACCGCTGAATTATTCCAGCGTTTGCAGGGCGCCGGCATCCATACCGCCCTCGACACCTGCGGGCTGTGCGCCGCATCTGCTCTCGAAGCCATCCTGCCTCACACCGATCTGGTACTCTTCGACCTGAAGGAGTTCGACTCACAGCGCCACGTTCGTTTCACCGGGCAGCATAACGAGAAGATTCTGGAGAATCTGCTTTTCATCCGCGACTATATAAATAATCAGTCTCCCAATCTCAGGCTGTGGATTCGCACCCCGCTCATCCCCGGGGCAACGGCCACTCCACAGAACATCAGCGCCATCAGCCGCTTCATCGCCGAAAACCTGGCCGGTGTGGTGGAGCGCTGGGAACTGTGCGCCTTCAACAACCTGTGCCGCGATAAATACCGCCGCCTGGGTATCGACTGGCCCTACGCCCTTACACCGCTGATGACCCGCGCCCAGCTCGATGAGATGGAACACGTCGCCCGGAAAAACAGCCTCGACCCGGCCATCGTCTCAGTCACCGGCGCCGCCCGGCAGGAAGCATAATCATTCGTTAAACTCTAAAGGTTTAAAAACCTTTAGAGTTTGCAGATTTGTAGGTTGGGTTGAGCGAATCCTTATACAGGCTCTATCCTTTTCATCATGAAGCGAAACCCAACAAAACATAAGCCATACATTAAGAGGACCCGCCATGACTAACCCGATTTACCCGCTCACCGCTTTTTCCGAATCCGATATCAAGGCTCACGAACCGGCTCTGAAGGTCGGCATCCTGGGAACCGTCAACGACCAGGGACAGCCGCACCTTACCCTGATCTCATCCCTGCAAGCGCGCACACCCACGACGATCGTCTGGGGGCAGTTCATCGAGGGGATGAGCAAGGATTACATCCGCCGCAACCCCAAAACCGGCTTCCTCATCATGACTCTCGACAAAAACCTCTGGCGGGGCAAGGCAGATTTCACTCACACCGAAACAACCGGCCCTGAATTCGAGATGTACAACAACCTGCCCCTTTTCCGTTACAACGCCTACTTCGGCATCCACACGGTCTATTATATGAACCTCGTCGCTCAGAGCGGCAAACACCCTCTGCCAATGAATCGCATCATCTTCAGCGCGGTGCAGACGATGGCCGCCAAACTCTTCGCTGGCAGCGGTGGCAGCGGCTCCGAGGTGATGAACCCCTGGACAAAAGCCTTCATGGACGCCCTGGGCAATCTCAAATTCCTGGGCTACGTGGGCAGCGACGGCTACCCGCAGATTATCCCCGTTATTCAGGCGCAGGCTGCCGGCAGCCGGCGCATCATCTTTGCTACATCAGTGTACACAGACGAACTGGATCAGGTTCCCACCGGCGCCCCGGTTGCCCTGTTCAATATGTCGCTGAAAATGGAAGACGTGCTGGTGCGCGGCGCCTTCAAAGGCATCCAGCGTTACGGCGGCGTGCGCTGCGGCATGATCGAGGTCAATTGGGTATACAACTCAATGCCCCCCGCCCCGGCCCAGCTCTACCCGCCGGAAAAGCTTGAACCCCTCACCCAGTTTTGATAGATTCTACCGCAGGGAAATGCAGGGATGGGTCAGTTAAATGGGCGGAGATAACAGATAATCCATCAACCAGACCCGCCCTGCTTCTTTTCGAAAACATCCCCCAGGCCGGCGTGATAAATTCGCAGCATCTGCCCCGAAGGCGCCCTGACCCAGATAGTGCGCTCTTCATCTTCTTCAAATAGGTCGCAGAGCAGGTAACCGTCTTCGCGGCCATCCTTGCGCAGGGCGGGGTTAACCAGCCCCAGGGAGAGGTCCAGTTCAATGGCGCCGGGTTGAACAATGAAACCAGGCGGCGAGCTTTTGTAGGCGCTCGCCGCCTGCAAAACAACCAGTGGGATTCTGCCTTCCGTCCCGGCCAGGGCAAGACTGGAATTCGTTTCAGCAACGATTGACAGTCCCAACAGGTTGGTGTAATACTTCCCCTCCCTGATAATGTCCCGAACGTACAGACGGGCTGCTTCCAGCCGGCAATGCGAGGCATGCCCGCCTGTACGTTCCTTATAAGCCTGAAGCAATCCGACCAGGCGGTAACCCAGCAATGAAGGCATTTGTTTTAAATCACCTCGGCTTCACCGGCGAGTATCGCCTCAACATCGGGCAGATCGTGCAGATGACCGTTGCTATCGTCGCCGGGGCGCAAATAATAATCCTGCCAGACCGGCTCGCTGAGGTTTTGAAAAGCCTGCGAATAAGCATCCAGCCCGGCGCCGTAGGCTGGGTCGGTCAGAGCCGCCCTGGAGTTTTCATCGCTGGGATCAGGTTCATGTTCACTGATCAAGCAGCGCAGGACATCATTATGGTCGCGAATGAGACAGGGAGCGATGATGTTCTTCCCTTTATACGATTCCTGCCAGTTGCGGATACCGGAAAAGAAAGGATCTTTCCAGATGTCGTTCAGGTTACCACCTCGAGCGTAAATTTGATGGATGTTGACCGGCGTGTAAGGGACGAATACACACGGGCTGACCGAGCCGTTCCAGTCGATATAAAAGTAGCCGCCATTTTCAAAACCGCCGGCAGAGAGGCAGCCGCCTACCAGTGTACCGTGATTCCAGAAGTCGGCCAAAAAGATGCGCTTCCGGCGAATCAAGCTCCATGATTGGCGCCACATCCACAGGCGCTGCTGCGGCGTGGGCATCAGGTCAAGGGTGTAGGAACGCCCGATGGGCATGTACTGGAAGATCCAGCCATAAGCGGCGTGTTTTTCATCGAAGAGCATATCAATGAAGTCGTCCGAAAGAATTTCCTCGGCATTGAGGCGGGTGGCGGTAAGAGAGACGCCAAAAGGCACGCCGGCCTTGAAGAGGCGGTCCATGGCGGCCATCACTTTATCAAACACCCCTGCGCCGCGGCGGTTATCGGTGCGGATGCGCCATCCTTCCAGCGAAATGGCGGGGGTGATATTACCCAGGCGGCTCATCCGGTCGGCAACCTCATCGGTGATCAAAGTTCCATTGGTATAGAACATAAAGAAAGTGCCAGGATGATTTTCGGCCAGGTCGAGAATATTCTTTCCCTGGGAGCGGTAAGCCAACGGCTCGCCGCCGCTGATGACCATGAACTGCGCCCCCCACAAATCAGCGGCCTCGCTGACGATGCGATCAACCATATCCCATTCCAGTTTTGGCGAAGCGGCATCAGCATCAGCGTAACAACCGATGCAGCGCAGGTTGCAAGCCTTTGAGGGGCTGATGGTCAGAAAGGAAGGCTGGTAATGCCCGTATTCGGCCAAAAACGCCTGCGCTTTCTTCATCCGTATATCCTTGTTCACCATCTGGTCGCGCACCAGAATGCCTAACAATCCGCGCAGGGTGGCTTTGGAAAGGTTGTATTCGGTCAACAGACGCTCGGCAGTACTGACAATTGCCAGCGACATGGCAGTTTTGTCATCGTTAATGCCGGGCGGAGTCGATTTATCTTTACGTGAAGCGCGCAGGTGATCCATACACCAGCGGTCAGCCATCTTCATCAACATCCGGTGAGCAGCCGGGTTACGCGCAATTTGCGGGCCATGATCCACCAGTTCATCAATCACCCTGGTGATGGCATCGATAGTTATTTTCGATTGGTTTTTTATTTGTTCAGTCATAATTACCTCATTCGTTGTGATTGGATATGCAACCGGACGTCCGTTTATACAGTCTTCTTTGCTCGCATACAGGTTAGCAGAAAACGAATGAGGTTTCTTGTATCGAAAGTATTAATTGGGTGTTATTTTGACAGGTGAGTGTCAATCATGGTGTATGGGAGAGTCAGATGAGACGCAGGTTAAACAGGCCAAAGCCGCCGTAAGCAAAAATCGCCGCCCCGATAAAGGTAGAGATTGCCGCCGTCCAGGTGTAGCGCCACAAAGGAACGCGATACATACCGCTAGCCAGGCTGACGAACTTGGGCCCATAGCCAGGCAACATACGTCCCAAAATCTGAAAAGCCGGCGAGGCAATGGGAATCTTTCCCAGTCCAAAGGGGAGCCTTTCCCGTCGCCGGTCAAAATCAGCAATGGAACCAATTTTTCCGCCGATATAGTATTCAACGCAGGCAGCGGAAAGGTTGCCCAGCCCGGCAACCAGTGTAGCGCTCAACGGGCCGTAAATGGTGCTGATAAGCACGGTAAGCGGCTCGGATGGAATCGGCGACATGCCCAGCAGGGCGTACAGGGCAATGCTGATGACCAGCCCGATCCAACCGCTCAGCCGGATGAATTCGCGAATGCGCTCCATCTCTCTGGAAAGTATAAAAAGTAGCGCGACCAGCGCCAGCAAAATTGTCGCCAGGGCGCGCAGTGATTTGGTCGTGTTGTTTTCTATGGCGTTGTCCATATTCAGTTGATAGATTGCCAAACCGCATCGGCAATCAAATAGGCTGCTCGCGGCTTTCCGAGCCGACTGGCGTTCAGCGAGACCCGCTTCAATTCGCGCTGATTATCCTCCAACCAACCGTCCAGAACAGCAAGCGTTTCGGCAGGGGAATTGCTGATGACGCCGGCGCCATTCTCGCAGATGTAGCGGGCATTGCCCGTCTCCTGTCCTGGAATGGCATCTACCAGGATCATCGGCAGGTCGCATGCCAGACCTTCGGTAATAATAAGGCCGCCCGCTTTGGAGATGAGGACATCAGCAGAGCGCAGCATATCAGGCAGACAATCAACGTAATTATAAATGAAAACCGGGTGTCGCCAGCGAGTTTTCAGGAATTGCTCATGCAAACCGTCATCGCCCCCGGCAACGGCGGCAACCTGAAAGGGAAATCGGCTGCCATCAATACCAGCCAGGTTTTCGGCCAGGCGATTAATGCGCCGGCTGCCCACCGCCAGAATGGTGAGAAGCCGCTCTTCCCATCCCAGTCGCCGGCGCAGTTCAGCTTTGCTCTGATGCCGACTGGCAATTTTGGGGTTAACCGGTATGCCGCTAACACACACTTTTTCAGCCGGGATGCCGCTGCTGACAGCCTGATCGCGCACAGCCTCGCTGCCGACGAAGAAATGGTCAGGGCTGGGCTGAAACCACAGCTTATGCACCTCGTAAAGATCCGTGATGATAGAATAGAACGGAACACTTAAGCGCGCGCGGGAAAGCGCCGCGCCCAGGGGCGCATGGAAAAGATGAGACGTGGAGAGGATGATATCCGGACTGAATTCCGCCAACATCGACTTCATCGTCTGATAGAGTGAAACCGTCAGCCCGGCGTCCACCAGGGCGCTGGCGGTAAACGTATCGCTCATCCAGTAAGTCAGGTGATACAGGCGCTGGCTGGTGCGCACGGCAGCATCATAGGTTTCTTGCGACTGGCGCAGGAAGAAAGGCGCGCTGCGCCGCCGCATGGGATTGAGAATCACACAGACGCAGTCGTCCTTATATTTTTCGTTGATTGCGGCAGCAACGGCATTGGCCGCGCTGCGGTGGCCGAACCCAGTATCAACAGTAAGAATTAAGATACATTTTTTCTTGTTCACAATGTTCAGGCAGCAGTGTCTGATGAAACGCCCTGTCATAGAGCTGGTTTAATATCTTGCGGATGCGCGGCCGGTTGAAACGCTGCATGATAATGGGCACCAGGTTGTTCAGGACAGCATAAGCCACCATACCCCAGCCCATCTCGATGCTGTTCCACAGGAAGAAGAAAAAACCGGGGATGATCATCATCCAGTGGCAGAATTCAGCCCGACAGCTTTCGCGCAGCCAGCGCTCCAGATCGGCGATACTGTACGAGCGCAGATTCTTGATCGAGTAGCCGCTGGCGTAAACGCTGGCGCCGCTGGGAATGTAATCTTTCCAGGCGCGTACTTTGAAAATACGCTGGTAGATTTCTCCATCCTTCTCCCAGGCGTGAGTTCGATAGAGGCGTTTGTTGGGGTTGAAACGCTCAACCGGTAATTTCGAGCACCAATAACCGATGCTCAGGTGAATCGCGACCCAGGCAATCACGTCGAAAAAGAAAGTGGCAACAGGCGTCAGAAATAGTATTTGCATGGTAAATGTCCGTTATGCTTCAGTTTGATCATAAAGCAGAGAGGCGCTCTTCGGGCCTGGCAAATTGAATCGCCAATATTTCCCATTTGCACAAAATTGTAACAAAGGGAGCATGGGTTTATATGAACCGGAAGTGTTATTTTGGTGTTATTTCAGGTGAAATTATTCAATCAGCCCGATCTGACGGGCGATAGATACGGCTTGGGTTCGGGTGGTCGCTCCCAGCTTCAGGAAGATGTTATTGAGATGGCGTTTTACTGTATTGACGGCAAGGAAGAGTTCCCGGGCGATATCAGCGTTCGACGCGCCCCCGGCAACCAGACGCAGCACCTCGATCTCGCGGGTGGTGAGCAGGTCGAAGCTATCTGAGGCGCCAGCCGACGCCGCAGCCAGCGCATTGCGCTCGGGCAACTCAACGTCGACCATATCGCCTGACGCCCCCGAAAACAGGCGCAACACTTCAGAAAGAAAGCCGCGGGTTGGCAACTCGGCAGGCAAGAGGCTGCCTCGCTTCTGGCGGTTCAACAACCTGGCAGTCAGGCGCGCCATAGGCAGTCCTTCATCCAAAAAAACGCGGCGAAAACCCTCCGGCTCGCTCAGGGCGTAAGCCTGCTGGACAATATTGAGCGCCTCATCCATTTTATCCATTTCCTGCAGCGTCAGCGCCTGCAAAATCAGGACCTCAATCACAATTTCAATGCATTCCAGCTCCATAAGCCGCGGCAGTAAATTTTGCAGGATGGCATAAGCCCGCGTCAGATAGCGGTTCTCTTTATCCTGACGGCCGAGCGCCAGCCAGATGCGGGCTACGTTCATTTGAACGTACACATAGATCAGATACGGAAAGCTGGCGACACATGGGGAAAATTCAGTTTCGAGATAATTATTCTTTTGCGCCCAGATCAAAGCAGTGCGTAAATCGCCCCGTAACAGCGCCATCTTGGCAGAAAAGATTTCCATCATCTGGTTATCCAGATCAGCTTCAGAGACTTCGACAATCTGGCGCGCCAGGGCCAGTTCAGCAAGAGCGCCGTTGATGTCGCCCAGGCATTGTTTTAAATGCGCCAGGTTGAGACGCCCATCCAGTTCAAAGAGCATCGGCAACCAGTTTCTGCAAACCTCAATTCCCCGGTTGATATAATGCATGGCTTCAGTCAATTCGTTGCGCGCCAAAAAAACCTCTCCCATTTCGATATACAGATTTCCAACAAAACCGAGAGGTTTTCCATCCGGGTCAACGGATATCTGGATGGATTGGAGAAACACGGTCATGGCTTTGGTAAGCTGCCCCTGAAGAGCCAACGTTTCGCCCAGTTCCGAACGGGCCGTCATCATCACCATCCAGTTGCCGGTTGCCTGGCAGATATGAATGGCTTCTTCGAATACTTTTCTGGCCAGGCAGGTCTCTCCATTGAGTAAATAATAAATACCCTGTTCGAGAATCACATAGCTGCGCACGAAGAGAGAATCCTGGGGCAAGTTTTCCAGGGCTTTTTCAGAAAGCTCTATAGCCTTTTCACCTTCACCGCGGGTAAAAGCAATGATTGAACGAATGGCATAAATTTCACCGATGAAATCAGACGATATACCCTCTGCAAGTCTCTCATCCTGGGGAAGAACCTTCAGCGCCTGCTCGATCCACTCCTCCGCCGAATCAATCTCAAACAGAATAGCCAATCCCCAGGCGTAACTGAGGCAGAGCGCCGGGTGTTTCTTGACCATCTCTTCGGGAAACTTCCTCAACCATTTGAGAATACTGCGCACCCCTCCTTTATTCACAATGACGTCGAAATTTCTGGTGATAATTTCGGCGGCGTGAGAGTGGTCTTGCGCCTCAAAGGCATGCTTGAGGGCGTTTTCAATGTCGCCGTGCTCTTCATACCAGGCGCAAGCGCGTTTGTGAAGATTGGGGATTTCATCCGCCATCGATTCTCCAAGCAGGTGGTAGAGCGCTTCAGCAAACAGAGGATGATAGCGAAAATTATGTTCTTCCAGGTCGAGAGCAGTAATGAACATATTCAAATGATACAACTTATGCAGCAGAGTCTGGCCATTGATACTGTTGGCAGGCAGGCCGGTTACCGCCTCGCACAACGAACTGTTAAGTGTATCAAGTATAGATGTTTGCAGCAGGAACTTTTGGGTTTCAGTTGATTGTTGTTTGAATACTTCTTCAACCATATATTCCAGCACCATGGCATCATCGCCGGAAAAGGTGACAATCAACCTGCCCGGATCAGTTTGTCCGCGTAAAGAAAGGGCAGCCAACTGCAAGCCGGTGATCCAGCCTTCCGTACGCTGCTCAAGAAAGACCATCTGTTCAGCAGATAACCGCAATTTCATCGTCTCGCTGAGGAACTCGCGCATTTCAGCAGCATTGAAATTGAGGTCGGTCAGATGCAGTTCTTCCATCCGGTTACGCGCCCGTAACCTGGAAATATCAAGCGGTGGGTCAGTGCGGCTGGAAATCAGTAAATGGAGTTTAGGCGGAAGATGATCCAACAGGAAGCGAAAAGCAGCATGGATGGTTTCATTTTCGATGACATGATAATCATCCAGCGCCAAAATAAAATGGCTGCTGCGTTTTTCGATTTCATTGATCAACAGTGTCAGAGCAGGAATGAAGCTATCACGGATGCCTGCTTCCTGAGGCAAGGCAATCATCGAATCGATCAAATCCGGAAAGATAGTTTGCAAGGCTTTGGTGATATAACGGCTGAAGAGAAACAGGTCATTATCCATTACGTCCAGTGAAAGCCAGGCGACAGGATAGGGGCTTTGCGCCGCCCATTCAGCCAACAAGGTGGTTTTGCCGTACCCCGGCGGCGCCGAAACCAGAATAAAACCGCATTGCAACCCCTCGTTCAGGCGAGCAACCAGGCGCGGACGATGAACCATACCGGCGCGGACAGGCGGTAGGGTCAGTTTAGTGTTGAGAAGCGGAAAACCCTGAAAGTTGCCCATTGCACGTTTCTCGCAGAATAGGGATTTATTGATACCATTAACACTGAAATCTCTTTATCTTACCCGCCTGTTGAATTTTAAGCAAATTAAAATGATGATCTGCCATTCCTGACACGCATCACGAATCAGGTTTTACGATATTTTTCTATCCCCTAATAAACATTGATTGTATAATCATTCATACAATTGATTTTTAAAATAGTTTGCCAGATACTGGTTTATCATTAATGATTCGTTGCGGATGTTCAGCTTCACTCATATCCAGGATGCTCTCTGTCTGTCATTTCATTCGCCGGTAACGAAATGCGCCGAAAAATCTTTCTCCTTATCGTTGTTATTTTCAGTTTGATGGGTTTCAGGCCAGCACAGACGCAACGTGTCATCCGGGTAGGGGTATACGAAAATCCACCCAAGATTTATACAGATAACGAAGGAAATATAAGGGGTTTCTGGCCAGAGCTGATCAGTTATATTGCCGACAAAGAAGGCTGGAAAATTGTATGGATATCAGGTAATTGGAACGAAAACCTTCAAAGGTTAATGACCAATGAAATCGACCTCATGCCGGATACAGCCTGGTCAGAAGAAAGAAGCCGTCAATTCGCTTTTAACAACGAAACGGTTGTAGTAAGCTGGTCTAGGCTTTACGTTCCCGCTGGCTCTCCGATAGAAACCATTCTTGATCTGGAAGGGAAGAAAGTGGCCGGCCTGAATGGCAGCCTTAACTTTAGCGGCCCGGAAGGAATCAAACAACTCGCTGAAAAGTTTGGCGTTCACTGCACATTCATCGAGATGGACAGCTATCTGGACGTCTTCGAGGCGCTGAACAGAAATGAAGTTGACGCCGGCCTGACCAACAAAGACTTCGGTAACCTGTACGAAAGCAGGTACAACGTCACTCGAACACCCATCCTCATCCAGCCGGCGAGCATTCGTTTTGCGCTTCCTAAAGACGGTGAATTGACCCCCTACCTGATCAAAACCATCGACGCCAACCTGGAAGCGCTGAAGGCTGATCCCAATTCTATCTATTACCAGGCGTTGGATCAATATCTGGGCGAAGATGCCCAAAAAACCTTCATTCAAATAATCCCTGCCTGGGTTTACCGGTCGCTGCTGGTTGCTGGAATTGCTATTCTCCTTTTGCTGGCGGTGAGCATCTTTACCAGAAGGCAGATACAGCAACAGACGGCCAAGCTGCGCGCCAGCGAGATGCGTAACCGAGTGTTGATTGAAAACAACCCTGATATCATTTTTCGCCTGAACGGCAACGGCGATTTTTTGGATTACCATTCCACTTTCCAGAACACTTTGTTTTCAGAACCGGAACGTTTTCTGGGTAAAAATGCCAGAGACGTTCTGCCCCCTGATCTGGCGCAGATTACACTGGAGAAAGTCTGGAAAGCTATCACAACAAAAGAAATTCAAATGTATGAATACCAGTTGCCCATCGGCTGCGAAAACAGAGATTTTGAAGCGCGCTACATTACCAATGGGAAGGATGAAGTAATTGCCATCATCCGTGATATTACAGCTCAAAAACAGATGGAGCGGGAGTTACGCGCCAGCGAGGAACGTTATCAAACCCTAGCCAGGGTGGCCCCCGTTGGTATTTTTCATACCGACAGCGAAGGAGCTACTACCTACGTCAACCCCACCTGGTGTCAGATTTCGGGTCTGTCGCCAGACGAGGCGCTCGGATACGGCTGGCTGAAGGGCGTCCACCCAGATGATCGCATTATGCTGGAAAAAAACTGGCAGGAAGCCGCTCGCCAACATAAACCTTCGCTTGCAGATTATCGTTTCGTGCATGCCGCCGACGGGTCGATCACCTGGGTCATCGGCCAGGCCGTTCCTGAAATAAACACTGAAGGTCAGTTGATCGGGTTTGTAGGGACAATCACCGATATTACCGAACGAAAGAAGATGGAAGATTTAAAGGCAGCCGTCATCAGAGCCGAGAGCGCCGACAAGTTAAAATCGGCCTTTCTTGCCACCATGTCGCATGAGCTGCGCACACCGCTCAATTCGATCATCGGCTTTACAGGCATCCTGCTGCAAAAGCTGGTCGGGCCTCTTAATAGTGAGCAGGAAAAACAGTTGAACATGGTGCAAAGCAGCGCCCGACACCTGCTCAATTTAATCAACGATGTACTCGACCTTTCGAAGATTGAAGCGGGTTACGTGAATATCACCCGCGAAGTATTCGACGTGGCGGATGCTATCAGCAAGAGCCTTGATAAAGTCAGGCCTCTGGCCGATAAGAAGGGCTTGAAATTGGCAGCGAGCGTCAAACCGGAGAAAATCGAAATCTGCAGCGACCGGCGGCGCGTTGAACAGATTCTCATTAATTTGCTTAACAATGCAGTCAAGTTCACCGACCATGGCGAGGTGCGCCTGGAATGCAATGTAGAAGACGGCTGGCTGACCACCCGCGTTATCGATACCGGCATCGGCCTTAAACCAGAAGACATCAATATCCTGTTCAGACCGTTCCAACAGATTGATAGCGGAATCACCCGCCAGTATGACGGCACGGGGCTGGGTCTTTCAATTTGCAAACGATTTGTAGAACTGCTCGGCGGTCAGATTGCCGTCGAAAGCGAGTGGGGAAAAGGCAGCATATTTTCATTTACCTTACCGATCGAGGGAAACAACGATGAAAGCTAAAATCCTCATCATTGAAGATAACGAACAAAATATGTATCTGCTGACCTTCATTCTGGAAAAGCACGACTATCAGGTCATTCAGGCAGTTAACGGAAACGAAGGTATAGCACAGGCCTACCGGCACCGGCCCAATCTCATTCTGTTGGATATCCAGCTTCCAACGATGGACGGCTATACTGTCGCCCGAGAACTGCGAAAAATCACTGAACTGGCCGGAACACCGATTATTGCCGTCACATCCTACGCCATGTCCAGCGACCGTGAGCACGCCCTGCAGGCAGGCTGTACCGGCTATATCGAGAAACCGATCAACCCGGATACATTTCTCACGCAAATCGAAGAATATTTGAAGTCAGATTGAGCAGGAATGACCCGATGAAGAGATTAATGATTGTGGACGATATACAACAAAACCTGTATCTGCTGGAGGTTTTGTTAACAACTAACGGTTATGAAACCGTCAAGGCTTCAAATGGGATCGAGGCGCTGGAGCTGGCCCGGCAAAACCCTCCCGAAATGATCATTTCAGATATTTTGATGCCTGGCATGGACGGGTTCAGTCTCTGCCGAATCTGGAAATCCGATAAGATTCTGAAAGATGTTCCCTTCATCTTTTACACTGCGACCTATACCGATGAGCGCGATGAAAAACTGGCTCTCAGCCTGGGCGCAGATCGTTACATCATCAAGCCGGTCGAGCCAAACGCCTTTCTGGCTATTTTACAAGAAACGATCCGGAATCATGAAGCCGGCAAACAGAATGCCCATCCAGACACATTTGCGAAGGAAGAAGTTTTCTACAAAGAATATAACCAAGCCCTTGTGCGTAAACTGGAAGAAAAAATGGAGCAATTAAAACGCTCCAATAACCGGCTGGCTTCGCTCTACAAAACGAGTTGCGAACTGCATACCGCCAAATCTTCGTCCGAACTGGTCGAGATTCTGTTAAACAACATCATTGAAACGGCTGGTTACCAGCAGGCAAATTATTTCAGCTTCGATGAACGCAGCAATAAATTATTTTTGCAGACAGCCGTTGGCTTCTCCGATGAAACCCTGACAACGTACAAAGAATTGCTCATATTTAAACTGGGTGAAGCGCAGGGGGTAGTTGGGCTGGTTGCCCAAAATGGGCAGACGCTGATCATTCCGGATACCGAAAAAGACCCGAACTGGATCATGCTCGACCGGCGCATCCAGTCGGCGTTATTCGTACCCGTGCATTTTAAAAAGACTCTTCTGGGAGTGATTGCGTTGTTTGGCAAGGGAAAAAATGCCTTCTCGGAAGAGGATGCGCAGGATGTTGCCGTTTTGGCCAATAACCTGGCAATTGCCATCATCAATAACAAGAACCTGGAAAAGGTGCAAAAGCAACTCACGCGCATCTCAGCGCTGCACAACATCGATACGGCAATCAACAGCAGCATGGACCTGCGCGTGATCTTCAATATCCTGCTGGACCACGTTACTACCCAGCTCAATGTGGATGCGGCAGACATTCTGATCTTCCGGGTGGACGAATCAATTTGCGAATATGCCGCCGGCCGTGGCTTCAATACGCGCACGATCGAATCCAGAAATGTCTATCTGGAGCGCGAATTTGCCAAAAAAGTCGCCCTGGAAAAGCGTATCGTTTATTTGAACGGATTACCTGAGCAGGTAATCTCTCCTGCCTTTTCTGCGTTATGGGAAGCGGAAGGATTCGCAACTTACCTGGGCGCGCCGCTGGTAACCAAGGGCGCAGTAGTGGGTGTGTTGGAGGTATTCCTCCGCACCCCATTCGAACCTGATGCAGAGTGGAAGGATTATTTCGAAACCCTTGCCGGTCAGGCTGCCATTGCTATCGACAATACCAAGATGTTCAACGATCTGAAGTTTTCGAACATCGAATTAAGCGTTGCTTACGACGCCACCATCCGGGGTTGGTCTCGGGCTATGGATTTGCGCGATCAGGAAACGGAAGGACATACCCAACGGGTGACCGAAATGACGGTGCGCCTTGCCGAAGCGATAGGAATTAGCAGCGAGCAGATCGTTCACATCCGCCGCGGTGCCCTGTTGCACGATATCGGCAAGCTGGGGGTACCCGATGCTATCCTGTTGAAGCCCGATAAATTGACCGAGGAAGAATGGGTGATCATGCGCAAACACCCGATATTTGCCTACGAGATGCTTCAACCCATCGATTATCTCAAACCGGCGCTGGATATTCCTTTTTGCCACCACGAGAAATGGGACGGCACCGGTTACCCGCGCGGGTTGAAAGGCGAGGAAATCCCTCTGGCAGCGCGTCTGTTTGCCGTCGTGGACGTGTGGGATGCCCTGCGCTCGGAGCGCGCTTACCAGAAGGCCTGGCCTGAAGAAGAAGTGATCGCCTACATCCGCGAACAGGCCGGCAAGCACTTCGACCCGGAAGTGGTGAGGAAATTCCTGGAGATTATCGGCAAGGAGTAGGGCAGCCGGCGTTGTAGCTCTGACCCAGGCGGCTGCACCATCCCAACCAATTGCCAGTCCCGTTTCGACTGCGACCGTGGCAGACGGGACGAACAGCGGCGGTTTGTATTGAGCACGTTGCATCGAATTTGCCCGCCCAAAACCCAACAATTAGATCGGCTCCATATCCATTTGATTAATGTATCGCACTGGGACGCCGAAAGGTTCGAATCGCGATTGAATTCTCCCCGCGGACGAGGTATAGTATTAATAGAGAACCTTCACAATTGGCCTGACGTTTGACTTGAATGGAGAATCTCCTTATTGCAGGATTATTCAGAGACAGGTTCGACTACTGGATAGAAAGGAGGTGAAAGTCGCCATGAAAAAGCAGACGCGTTTATTCGGTTTCTCGCCGGCTGCTCTGGGTGCGGCCTTCCTGATGAGCAGACTTCCACAGGCAGAACAGACTGATCCGACGATGGGGTACATCGTTGCCCTGGTCATCCTCATCCTGCTGGGATTGTTCGTCTGGTGGATGAGCCGCAGCACGCCAAAGAAAAGATAACGCCAGAGTGATTAACGCCCGGCAGGCCCAGCCCTGCCGGGTTGATTGTTTTTATAAATTGAAGAAGATCACGCGATCACTTCACTGGACAGGTTGGGGCTGGTTGTCTACTCCAGTGCTCACGATCGGAACGACCGTGCCGAACAGGGCGCTGTAAGCGCCGACTTCCTGAAGCCAACAGATCTCATTCCGCTCGCTGTCCGGCTCCAGGCCGGTCAGGTCTTTGTAATAACAGGCAATGTAACCCTCTTTGTAAGCCTGGGAAGTTCTTTCGCTATCGTTATAGGCTTCCATGCTGCCGTAAACGTGAATCACCACCAGATCATTCTGGGCGCCAAGGTCGCTGAGGAAGTCGACCAAAGTCTGGGGAGACGGCTCACTTTCCAAGAGAATGTCCAGGCCGAGAGCGTCGGGCAAATTGTTGGGCTGCCACTGGCGGATGACCGAGTATTTGATGGGAGCAGCAGCCTCCTGTGGTGTTTCTGTCTCTGCGACCGGGGAGCAAGTGGGTTAGAAATCATATGTGGATAGGGGTG
>CAZDAW010000019.1:0-38386 GCA_964503685.1 uncultured Anaerolineaceae bacterium
TGATGAGGTTGCTTACAAAAAGCAAAAGGGCGGATTTTGTCTGTTCCGTCCTTTTGATCTCTGCTTTTCTGTAGGTTGTTATTTTTAGCGTTCCATAATGAATGGCTTTCAGAGGAGTTTTATAATATATCCTGCCGAGTGACGTTCAACCCTCCCAGGAAGGCAACCAGGATTCCTTCAATTGTTCCGGCGGTTACCATTGCCCATTGCGATAAACTATCGGTCATTTCAATGGAGATCATGCCCGGCATGGTCCAGGGATAGAAATACGAGTAGTCGGTCCCGAAGCAGAATAAGGCGACAACGGTTGCCGCGATGCCAACAGCGATAGCCAGTACAAAGCTGTTCCAGCGTGTGCTGACCCACAGGTGAAATGACACCATGAACCAGGAGGCCAGATAAGTCAGAATGGCGTACTTGATCGTAAATGTCCAGGGTATTGGCGCATCGAAACCAAACTTGGGCATGAGTATCTGGAGAAATTTCCCGGTTCCTACCATTAACCCGATCATGAAAACCATGCTGAGAGCGATCAATGCCATACTGATGAGTTGTTTGGCGGCATAGATTGCCCAGCGTCGGGTGGGTAAAGTGTATAAAAGCTTCCAGTTTTTATGACTGTGCTCGAGCTGGCTGAGCAAGGCCGTCTCCAATGTGATATAGAGGGGAGCCATGATGAGATTCCAATAGATGAATATATTCTGGCTGAAGCGCATCCAGGGGTTGACGCCTTCAGGAACCACATAGTAATCGCTATGCTGGATGAACATGGCAAAGATCAGAAGGGCTATCAAGAGTGGGGCGATAAAAGTCATCACTAAAGCCAGGGTACGCTTCATCTTTATCCCCTCGGCTTGCATTGCCTGAAATAGCATTGTCATTTGAGAACTCCTTTAAGATCGTTTTCAGTTAGCTTCAGGAAGATATCCTCTAGAGAGGGTTGTTCGAGGTTGAGTTGAAAAACCTTCATACCGGCTTGAATCAGTTGTGTGTTGATGATAGCGGCATCGGCGCTGCCGTTAGCGGTAACTGCGATATGATGGTCGCCGTTATGTTGCGCTTTCCAACCACTATGGATTAATAGTTGGAGGGCTTTTTCTGGTTGATCAACACCCAGGTTGATGTGGTCGCAATATTTTGCACGCAGTTGATTGGGTGTGCCTTGAAAGATCAGATGCCCATTTTGAATGATGCCGATTTGATTGGCGATTTGCTCGACTTCGCTCAGCAGATGACTGGAAACAAAGAGGGTTACGCCATTTTCCTGCGGCAGCCGTTGAATAAGCTCGCGAATTTCATGGATACCAGCAGGGTCGAGGCCGTTTGTAGGTTCATCCAGAATTAACAGCTTTGGATCGCCCAGGAGGGCAATTGCCAGACCTAAACGCTGGCACATGCCAAGCGAGTAATGCCTGACCAGGCGATTGGCGTCTTTTTGGAGATTGACAATAGCCAGGACGCGATTTATTTGAGAATCGCTTTCGCCGCGTAATTTGCTGACGATCTTCAGATTTTCACGAGCGGTGAGATGAGGGTAGAATGACGGCATCTCAACCAGCGACCCGATCTTGCGAAGTACTTCAGTGGGGCGTTCTTTTAGTGGGCCGCCAAATAGCTGGATGTTACCCGCCGTAGGTTTGATAAGACCCAGCAGCATGCGGATGGTTGTTGTTTTTCCGGCCCCATTAGGACCTAAAAAACCGTAAATGCTCCCTTGGGGGACTCGCAATTCGAGTTGATCAACTGCCAGTAAAGATCCAAAACGTCTGGTTAAATTGAAGGTTTCTAGGATTTGTCTTTCCATTTTTTATTGCCTCATTTCAAGAAATCTGGAACCCATTCCATCTGAATAGGGCGACCGGTTTTCCACCGAAAATCGCAACGGTCGGCGCCGTGCGCCAGGGTTGATGTGCGTACCAGACCAGAATTCATCGCTTTGCTAATGGGGAAATCTCCCAGACAAAGGTAGGGCGCCAGTTCCATGGCGTTCTGGGCGCGGTAATATTTACACAGGCCGCATTCTGTGTAATCAATGCCGTAGTCAAAATCCACGCCATTCCCTTCGACGAAGTTGAAAACCCAATCACCGGCGTATTTCCGTTTTTGTGATTCAAGAGCTTCTCCTCTGGATTGATCTTGTACCAGTTTGGAGTTGGCGACCCGACCTACCATCGACGCCAATGGCGCAGAGGTTATCTGTGCTTCTATAGAAAGGTACATGATCCTGCCAACTTCATTAATCGATTGGCCGGCAGTTTTCATGACCCGGTAGAAAGCCAGTGCAAGAGCCGATTGGTACAACACCTGAGTCAAATCATTGGTGAATCCACCAATGTAGGGTAAATCGGGGAGTAATTCCTCGGTTTGCTTCAGTGTTTCTTCAACGATGCTATTCACCTGCGTTTCGTCGTAGGATTGGAGCATAGTCTTTTGAACATAACCTAGCAGATTATTAATATCTTTCATGATCTTTTTTTTGTTGGCAACATAAAAATTTTCATTGTCGGTTGCCTGGCCTGACTCAGGGAAGTTGAATTGACAGGAAGCCAGACAAATCCCGGCAACTGCCAGAGCGGAACCGCGCATGAACTCTCGCCGACTACAGATTTTTCTATTATCCATGTTTGATGTGATCCTTTCTTCAATAAATGATGAATAGATCATAGCAACAGGTTGTCTCATGCCTGTCTCAGATTTGTCGTAAATTTGTCGCAGATGGGAATTGAGAATATGGGATGTGTTTACAGTATTAGGCGAGCGGCAGGCGGAGGCTAAAGCGACTGCCTTCGCCGGGTTTGCTTTCAACAGCGACGTGGCCACCCATTGCCTCGGTCAATCCTTTGACTAACGCCAATCCTAATCCGGCGCTATCGACATTGGGATGTTCTGGGTTGTTTGTATGGTAAAACATTTCCCAGATATGTGGGAGGTCATCGGGATTGATGCCTTCGCCGGTATCCGTGATATCCAGTCGGATATTTTTATCTTCGGAAACCGCAGTGACCATCACGATTCCTCCAGGTGGTGTGTGGCGGATAGCATTTTGGATCAGGTTACTTAGCACCTGGTCCAGCCGGGTCGGGTCCGCCAACACCTGAGGCGCTTCAGCGGGCAATTCGGCAGTTACCTGAACGCGGCTCCGATTCCAAGCCAGGGGCGCGGCGGCTTCCACGCGGTGGTTAATAAGCGAGTTGAGATTTACGGAGGAGATATTCAAACTTAGCTGTTCAACGTCGGCGCGGGCTAAAGTGAAGAGATCCTCAATCAGAGTCTGAAGGTGATCAATATCTTGCGCGATGATTCCCAGATCGTGCTGGAGCGTGAGCGGCGGTTGGTCGCCCCAGTTTTGGCGAATGGAATCCAGATAGCCGGCGATTGTAGCCACCGGCGTCCGCAATTCATGTGAGATGTTGGCAGTTAACCGGCGATGAGACGTCAATAGAGCCGTAACTTTATCTCGCTCAGTTTGCAGCGCCTGGGTTGATTTTTCCAGATCGGCGGCCATTGAATTGAAATTGTTTTGCAGTTGAGCGACTTCGTCTTCTCCTTCAACCGGGACTCTGGCAGTCAGATCGCCAGTCCGCAAAGCATCTGTCGCCCGGGTCAAAGTTTCCAGGCGGCGGGTCATGCGCCGGGCGACCAGGTATGAAAAGATCAAGGAAGGGGGTAAGACAAAAGCCAATCCCGCTACGGCTGCTACGATTGTGATAACAAAAGCCACGTAAATCCAGATGATCAGCCGAGAGAGGATAAAGGCAAGAGTGCCATTTGGCGGAATGATATCGGGTGGCGTGATAATGCTTAAGCCGATGCTGTAGATGATCCCTGCGGCCAATAAAACACCGGCAATCAGGATGACGACAGTCAAGTGTGCATGGGTCAATGCCCACACAAAGCGTTTACGGCGTAGCAGATCCCAGCGCGACCAGGCCCAGGTGACAACGCGAACTGCCAGAAAGGCCGGTACGCTGAGTGCAAGGAAGAAAATAGCAACGATCTCTTCACCGCTCCCTTTAGCTAAAAGACCTCTCTGGCCAGTTGCAGATAAAAGCCCTAATATTTCCAGGGTAAAGCCCAGGCCGAGCAGGATAGCCAGGGTGATTTCCCAACTGATCACTCGAATGGTCTTGCCTTCTCTTGGACTGAGTCGAAAACCCGCTATCGTCGCGCAAATTGTCGCGAGCATCAGCCAGGTGCTACTGACAACTAATTCTGGCGCTTGCTCAATTACCGGCAATAAAGCGAGAAGGAATAACCCGGCAGTTATCCAGCCTTCTAATAAGGCCCGAATCGGTTTAACACGCCATAATACCGAGGTGATGAATTTCATTTCTTTGCTCTTAAACGATATCCAATCCCCCAGATGGTTTCCAGGTTTTCACCCCATTGTCCGAGTTTTTTTCGCAGGCGTAAAACCGCATTATCCACTGAACGATCACCTTCCAGATAAGTTTCATCCCAGATAGTTTCTAACAGGTATTTTCGGCTGAATGTCCGTCCGGGATTACGGAGCAACAAGTGGAGCATCTCGAATTCGGTTCGAGTCAAATCGAGCGTCTGTCCATCCAATTGCGCCAGATAAGCCTCAGGATCAACTGTCAGGTTTTCCCATCTTAGAATAGCTTTTCCTACAGAGTGATCAGATTTCAGCATTGCCTGAATGCGTTCGGCGCGGCGCAAAAGAGCGCGCACCCTGGCGACCAATTCGCGCAAACTAAAAGGCTTTGCCAGGTAATCATCAGCGCCTACTTCTAGCCCAATGACCCGATCGGTTTCGTCGCCGCGTGCAGTCAGCATTAAAACCGGAATGGCTGAGGTCTCACGCAGGCGGCGAAGCACTTCCAGACCATCCATTTTGGGCAGCATCCAATCCAGAATGACCATGTCTGGCTGTTGCTGTGCGAACGCGGCTAAAGCGGATATTCCATCGCCAGCCAGAGAAACCTGGTAACCGGCGGTTTCTAATTCGCGGATGATGATTTGTGCAAGGTCGGTAGCATCTTCAACCAGCAAAATGGAAGTCATCTGCTTACCTGAATGTTGCGGCGTTAAATGGAGTAACTTCGTTGATGATTGTGCGAGTCGCGCCGGATGCAATTAACGCATCGGCGACCCGAGCGGCATTTTCAGGAGTTGCCAGGGCAATCATATTTCCTCCTCTGCCTCCGCCAGATAGCTTTGCGCCAAGCGCGCCGGCCGACATGGCTGCTGTTACCAGACGGTCTAACTCTGGCGAAGAAACATCGATTTTCTGAAGCAGAGCGTGGTTTTCGTTCATGAGGAGGCCGATTTCTTCGATCTTCCCGTTTTCGATGGATTGCCGGATTTCCTGGCTGATTTGTCCAATCTGAGCGAAGATGTTTTCGTATTGCACCGGGTTACTTTCCCATGCTTTTCGAACATCTCCCACAGCGATCATCGTTGGGCTTTGCACTCCGGTATCAGCGATGATGATGGTGAAGGAGGCGGTGACATTTAGAAAAGTGATCGTTTCTCCCTTGACATAATAAATTGGAGCCGCATACGTGATGACCGTATTATCGATACCTGATGGTGTGCCGTGGTGGAGTTTTTCGACCTCAAAAGCCACTCTGGATATTTGTTCGTTTTTCAGCGGATGTCCCAGAAAAGCAGATAAAGCTCGTGCGATGGAAACCGATACAGCCGCTCCAGATCCCAAACCGGCGGCCAGCGGGATGGTGGACGTGACACGGAGTGTGAGAGCGGGTGAACGCTCTATACCAAGTTCTGCAAGAGTCCCTCTGACTGCGGCCGCCAACGGATTTTCAGTGGGCAGTGAGTTTAACTCAGCTTCGAAGTTGATATTGGGCGCCTGAATGAGAATCCTTCCAGGTAGATCGCGCGGGTTAGGCGTGATGACGGTTTTGGCCTGTACCTGTGTAACCGGTAAAGCAATTGCCGGTTGCTGATAAACAACGGCATGCTCACCGCACAGGATGATTTTCCCAGGAGCTGTAGCAAAGATTGCTGGCATATCAATGTGATTTTTTAAAGAGTAAAGCCGGATATGGATACCGATCGATTAGAAAATGTAGAAGATGATCAGCACAGATAATCCGAGTAGCCCAAAAGCAATTTGCAACGGACGATCTTTGAGCAGCAGTTCTTCGGGCGCGCCGCCGCTCTGTTCGACCTGAACAAGATACATATACCGAAAAATACCGTAGATTACAAATGGGATGGTGAGCATCATTGTGTGATTATCAGGGAGGTTGGGCGCCGAAAAAGTATAAAGACTATAGGCAATGATAGTGGTTGCTGAAACGATAGTTATAAATTGATCCAGAAGTGGAATGGTATATCCTTCCAGGACGCGGCGATGGTTATTGGCGTCTTCTGCCAGAAGGGAGAGTTCGGAGCGTCGTTTACCAAAGCCAAGGTAGAGCGATCCCAGGGTGGTGACGACATAAAGCCATGGGGAAAACCGTTCCACATGAATCAACATTACCCCGGCGGCAACGCGCAGAACGAAACCGGCGGCAATGATCATGACATCCACGATGGGAATATGCTTAAGGAAAAATGAGTAGGCTAGCATCAGCAAGAAGTACCCGACGCAGATCGCGGCAAATCCGGGCGAGAGCAGGTAAGCCACCGGCAGAGTCACAACGATGATAAGAATCGCCGCGGCTCTGGCAACCGAGATGGGTAATTTGCCGCTTGGCAGGGGACGTTTGCATTTTTCAGGGTGCTTGCGGTCGGCTTCGATATCGACCAGATCGTTGATGATGTAGATTGCACTAGAAAGCAAGCAGAAGAGAATAAAACCCGCTGCAGTGCGTTCGACCGAGACCAGGTTGGTCAATTGCCGGTCAAAAACAATTGCTGCCAGGACAAAGATATTCTTTGTCCACTGGCGGGGACGCATGGTTTTAATTAAAGCGCGTAGCGTTTGCATGATTTTTTTCTCAAGTTATTCACTAAGGTTGATAATCACTCATTATAAGCGAAAAACATTTTTTTCAGTTAGAATAGTCAGATGAAGAAAATTCGTCTGGATATCTTGCTGACCGAACGCGGGTTGGCGGAGACTCGTACTCAGGCGCAGCGTCTCATTATGGCCGGGCAGGTGCGTGTTGATGGCCAGATGGTTGTCAAAGCATCCCATTCTGTGCCAGACAATGCGGCAATTGAAGTGGAGGGACCGCCGCAGTTTGTTTCGCGAGGGGGTGAAAAACTCGAAGGCGCGTTTCGGTCATTCAATCTGGATGTCCAGGGGAAGATATGCGCTGATGTCGGCGCTTCGACAGGCGGCTTTACCGATTGTCTGCTGCAACACAACGCGGCGAAAGTGTATGCGATTGATGTCGGGTATGGGATCTTGCACTGGAAATTACGGAATGACGGGCGGGTCGTTATCATGGAACGCACCAATGCCCGATTTGTGAAAACGTTGCCAGAAATGATTGATCTGGCAACGGTTGATGCCTCTTTCATCTCATTGAAAATCTTGTTGCCGGTCATTCGCGGTTGGTTTGGTGAGAAAGGCGGACAGGTAATCGCGCTGATCAAACCGCAATTCGAGGCCGGGCGTGCAGAAGTAAGCCGGGGAGATGGCGTAATTACTGATCCTGAAATTCACCGACAGGTTTTATTGGAGGTGTTAACTTACGCTCAATCTGAAGGTTACTGCATTTTGGGATTGGCGCGCTCGCCGCTGCGTGGGCCGAAAGGGAATGTGGAATTTCTGGCGAACTTGAAATATCCGGGGGATATGATTGAGGAATTGGGAAGTATTATTGATGGTGTATTGATAGAGAATTGAGTCAAATATGCAAAAATAGCAGAATCGGTCTGCGACTTTAGTTTAACTCTCTCAAGCGGGGGACGCGAAACCAGATAAAAATTGCCAGGGCTAATAGAACGGATGCGCTGAACAATACGGTGCTTGTTTCACCGATACCCGATGCCAGTGTACCTGCTATAAGCGAACCAAGCGGTTGAAAACCGAAGAAAGTCAATGTATATATCCCCATAACGCGCCCACGCAATGCATCGGTTACGTGAGTTTGAACCAGGGCATTGGATACGTTCGCTACAAACATAAAACATAATCCAAATAAAACCAGGGTTATTACGGATAAGGGTAGCCAGCGAGCCAATCCGAATGCAGCCAGAGCAAGCGGCAGACAGAAGCTCCCTATTGTCAACAGCTTGCCTTTGACGCGGTATCGTCCCAGGGCGGCGATCGTCAATGCGCCAATTAATGCCCCAAGGCCGCGTGATGAGAGCAACAGTCCATTGGTTGTCACATCGCCGCGTAGAACCTTGACGGCCCAGGCAGGAATCAGTGTGACTAATCCAAAGGCGAACAGGCTGATAAAGGCCAGGTTGATTATTAATATTCGGATTGTCCTTTCGGCGGCAGCAAAGCGGAATCCTTCTTTGAGTTGGGCGAGAGTTGATTCCTTGCGAGGCTGGCGAATAAAGGGCTGCAATTTCATCAGCAGTAGAGCGACGATGACTGCTACGAAGGATAAGCCATTGATTGTGAAACACCAGCCTGGCCCCAGCCAGGCATAGATCATTCCGGCGACTGCCGGCCCGACAATCGTTGCCATATTGAACATGGTTGAATTGAGAGCGATGGCATTGGTCAAATCTTCTTGCCCGACCAGTTCGACAACAAAGGATTGACGGGCTGGGGCATCAAAGGCATTGGCAATGCCCAGGAAGAATGCCATAACGATAATCATCCAGGACTGTATCATTCCGGAGAACACCAGTCCAGCCAGCAGAAAAGCCGGGATCATCATAGCGGTCTGGGTGATCACCAGTAATGTGCGCCGCGGCATTCGGTCAGCGATAACGCCGCCGTAAAGGGTGAACAACCACACCGGCAAGCCGGAAGCGAATCCAACATAACCCAAATAAGCTGAAGAGCCAGTCAACTGATAAACGAGATAACCCTGCGCTGTCGTTTGCATCCATGATCCCACCAGGGATACAAGCTGCCCTATGAACCATAACCGGTAGTTGGGATGCCTCAGGGCTAAAAAGGTTGCTTTTAGAGTAAAGGGCATTGTTAATTTACCGACGTTTTCTTAAAAATGTAGTGAGTATTATACTTTTAAAATCTGATACCTCAACAATCATAATTTGGGTTATACTTCAATTTTGGAATTATATGACTGAAAAGATTCGTAATTTCTGTATTATTGCTCATATTGACCATGGAAAATCGACCCTGGCGGATCGTTTACTGCAATTAACGGGTACGATTTCTGATCGTGAAATGACCGAACAGGTGTTGGACAGTATGGAATTGGAACGCGAAAAGGGCGTCACGATCAAAGCCTCGGCTGTACGCATGAATTACAAAGCCAGTGATGGGAATACTTATGAGCTTAATTTGATTGATACACCTGGCCATGTCGATTTTAATTATGAGGTCAGCCGGGCGTTAAATGCATGTGAGGGCGCTTTGTTAGTGGTGGATGCCACGCAGGGCATTGAGGCGCAGACCCTTGCCAATCTTTACTTGGCGCTGGATGCTGACCTGGAAATCATTCCGGTCATCAATAAAATCGATTTGCCCTCGGCTCAGCCGGATGTGGTCGCAGCAGAGGTGAGTAATTTGTTAGGGGGTTCTCCCGAAAACATTCTGCGTATCTCAGCCAAGGATGGTACGAATGTTCCCCAGGTGCTGGAAGAAATTGTCCGGCGGATACCGCCGCCGCGGACTGACCCGAATGCGCCATTGCGAGCGTTAATATTTGATTCACATTATGATTCCTACAAAGGGGTCATTGCTTATGTAAGAGTTATGGATGGAGTCATTCGTCCAACCGAATCATTACGTTTGATGGCAACCGGTGTAGATCTGAGACCGGTTGAAATCGGGATTTTCTCTCCGGACTTGCGCCCGACTGAAAGCCTTTCGGGCGGTGAAGTCGGTTATGTGGCCACCGGTCTGAAAACTGTATCCGAATGTCGGGTAGGCGACACATTTACTCACACCAACGCCCTGGCGCCTGCTCCATTACCCGGCTATCGGAAAGTGAAACCAATGGTCTTTGCCGGCATCTATCCTGTTGAGGGCGAAGATTATGAAGATTTGAAAGAGTCGCTGGAAAAATTACAACTCAACGATGCTGCGCTTGTTTATGAGCCGGAGACGTCTCAGGCTTTGAATTTTGGTTTTCGCTGCGGTTTCCTGGGACTTTTTCACATGGAAATTATCCAGGAACGCCTGGAGCGCGAGTATGATCTGGATATCGTTATTACCTCGCCCTCTGTAGAATATGAAGTTGTGATGATTGATGGCAGCGTTCAGCTAATTGATTCACCCGCGCGCCTGCCAGACGAGTCGCAAATACAGGAGATCCGTGAGCCCTGGATGAAAATCCAGATATTCAGCCCAACCGAATACTATGGAACGATCATGGATTTGGTGATCAAACGACGGGGTATTTTTTTGGAGCAGGATTATCCGGCGCCCAATCGGGTTCAATTATCGTTTACATTACCGCTTTCCGAGTTGATTGTTGATTTCTTTGACCAGCTCAAATCGCGAACGCGCGGTTATGCTTCGCTGGACTACCAATTCTCTGATTACCGCCCTGAGAAACTGGTGAAATTGGAGATATTGGTTAACGGCGAGCCGGTTGATGCGCTGGCGGCCATTGTTCACCACGATGATGCTTATCACAAGGGACAGATGCTGGTATCCAAATTGAAAGAGATCATCCCGCGTCAATTGTTCGATGTGCCTATTCAGGCTTCGGCGGGAGGGCGATTTATATCCCGCGCCAATGTAAAAGCGTTGCGGAAGGATGTTTTAGCAAAGTGTTATGGGGGCGATATTACCCGCAAGAAGAAGCTGCTCGAAAAGCAGAAAAAGGGTAAGAAGCGGATGAAGATGGTGGGGAATGTGGAAATTCCTCAAGAAGCCTTCATGGCAGTATTGCGCCTGGAGGAAGAATGAATTTATCTGCAGAACACCCCCGCCAAAATTTGCGCGCCTGGTTGCCGGGACTTCTTATCAGTGCAGTTGCCATCTGGATCATTTACCGGATGGTGGACTGGAAGAGTTTCGGACAGGCAATTGTCAGCATGAATTTGTTAATGCTTGCCCCGGCGTTGATCTGTTACGGAGCGGCTATGCTTGCCCGCGCTCTGGCCTGGCGGGTTTTACTGCAAAAAAAGGTTTCCCTATGGCGAACAGTGTTGGGAATGAATGAAGGTTACCTGATGAATACCCTTTTTCCTTTTCGTCTGGGCGAGCTGGCAAGGGCTTTTTTAATTGGACGCGCCACCGGCGAAGGTACTTTTTTTGTTTTGTCCACAATTGTTGTTGAGCGGGCTTATGATATGGCGTTTGCTGCTGGTCTGCTGCTGGGGATGCTGCCGTTGGCGCTGGCGATGGATTGGGCGCGCCCGGCCGCTTTTTTGATCTTGGGACTGGTTATGTTGGGCCTGGTAGCGCTTTACTTCATTACCCGCCACCGGGATCGTTTTTATGACCTGGTTTTGAAATTTGGCGGGCGTTGGAAGTTTATCAAAGATTGGGCGCTGCCGAAGCTGCATGCTGTTTTGGATGGTTTTGGGGTTTTGACCAATCCGCGTTTATTCATCACGAGCCTTTTATTTTTGGCTTCAAGTTGGGGAATTGCGGTTTTGGAATGTTATTTTATTATGAGGGGATTTGTTCCTGATGCGCAGGTGTGGTGGGGGGCGTTTGCATTGAGCGTCAGTTCACTTGGCGCTGCATTACCTTCCGCTCCTGGATCGCTGGGCGTCTATGAGGCGTCAGCAGTGGGCGCATTAACATTGGTGGGCTGCCCGGCCGCTTCTGCTCTGGCGTACGTTCTGGTGCTTCATTTCCTGCATTTATTTTTGTCTTCTATGCTCGGATTTGTCGGCCTGGCGCAAGAAGGCGAAAGCCTGTCGGCGCTTTACAGCAAACTTCGTCGTAATTCAAAATAATTGCCTCGATATGCGAGTTTTCATTGCCCTTACTTACTATCGTCCACACTATTCGGGCCTGACGATTTACACCGAGCGTCTGGCGCGAGCGCTGGTCGAGCGCGGTCATCAGGTGACGGTCTTAACTTCCCGATTTAAACCCTCTTTACCAGCTCAGGAAATCAAAGATGGTGTGACGATTATTCGCCCCCAGGTATTGATGCGGGTGAGTAAAGGGGTCATTATGCCGACAATGACTTTAAGAGCATGGGAATTAATTAAAAAGGCAGATGTGGTGAACTTGCACGTACCACAACTGGATGCGGCGCCGATCTCGGTGGTTGGTCGATTGTTACGGAAACCAGTTTTGCTCACTTATCATTGTGATTTAAGACTCCCTTCCGGTTTTGTACATCGAGCGGCTAACCAGGTTTCGTTTATCGCCAACCATATATCAGCAATGGCGGCTGACCGGATTGTGACCAATACATTGGATTACGCGCAGAATTCTTTTTTCTTAAAAAACTATCTCTCCAAAGTGGCGGTGATACCGCCGCCGGTTGAACTGGCTTCTATAACAGAGCAGGATGTTCTGCAATATCGGCAGAAGTATCACATTGAACCGGGAAAACAAATTATCGGCGTGGCTGCCCGATTTGCAACTGAAAAAGGGGTTGAGTATCTGATCCAGGCGCTGCCTGAAGTTCTCCAAGTTTACCCGGATGCTCAGGTTCACTTTGTCGGGCAATATGAGAATGTGTTGGGCGAAGAACTATACGCCCAGAAATTAATGCCCTTGATACATAACCTCGGCGAGCATTGGAAATTTTTGGGCATTCTTTCACCTAAAGATTTGGCGGCCTTTTTTCGCGAGAGTAGTGTTACTGTTTTACCGAGCATCAACAGCACTGAATCGTTTGGTATCGTGCAGATAGAATCGATGATCAGTAATACGCCAGTTGTTGCCACCGATATTCCCGGCGTTCGCCAACCGGTGCTTTCTACTGGAATGGGGAAGATCATTCCGCCGCGCAATTCTGCTGCTCTTGCCAGAGCATTAATTGAAATATTATCTGACCCGGAAAAATTCAAAGGCGATATCAAAACAATCGCGCTTTGTTATTCGCCCGAGACAATTGCCGGGGAGTATGAAACCTTGTTCAAGGAATTGATGTCTTCGTATGGCTATTGTTGATTTGGATCAAATTTTGTGGCGGCATCTCAGTGAGTTGCCCTATTTTCGGGCAATGCTGCGTGCAGTCGAGGATAGCTTTTACCAGAATTTAGACCTGCCATCTCCTACCCTGGATGTTGGGAGCGGCGATGGACATTTTGCGTCTGTTGCATTCAACCGCCCGCTGGATGTGGGATTGGACCCCTGGGCGGCTCCGATGGCGGAGGCGCGTGCGCGCCAGACATACAGGCTTTTGGTTCAGGCAGATGCAGCGAGGAGTCCGTTTTCAGATGGATGGTTTGCCAGCGCGGTGAGTAATTCGGTGTTGGAGCATATTCCACATATTGAAGCGGTGCTGGCTGATGTGGCGCGGGTGATGCGCCCTGGCGCTGTATTTTATTTTTGTGTACCAAACCACCGTTTTCCTGAGTTGCTCCTTGGCAAGCAAGTTTTTGACCGTCTGGGCTTGCATTCTCTGGCAGAAAGGTACAGTCGTTTCTTCAATCGTATTGCCCGGCATGCTCACTGTGATTCGCCTGAGGTCTGGCAACGTCGCCTGGAGGACGCCGGTTTTGCACTCGAAAAGTCGTGGGATTACTTCCCTCCGCAGGCGCTTCATGTTCTGGAAACAGGCCATCTTTTTGGGCTGCCGGCCTGGGTCTGCCACCTTCTGACTGGCAAGTGGATTTTAGTGAAATCGCGGACCAACCTGGCTCTACCCTGGAAGCTAACCCGCCGCTTTATGGATAACCCCCTTTCGGAAGAAGGGGTTTGCACATTCTTTGTGGCTCGCAGAAAAAGCAGTTGATCTCCGGTATAATTGCGCGAATGGATCACGTGCGTTTCTGAAATTTTGGTGGCATAATAAATTCCAATGCGGAAATACCTTTATTATTTAAATTCCATTTTTAAACTTCTGACCGGGATAAAAAACTGGTTCCTGGCGGCGCGTGTTTTCCTCAAGCTCAAGCCGCCCAGAACGCCCGTTGTGCATATTCGCAAACCACCGCTGCGAATGAAAACACGCGGGGCGATGGATATTTGGTGCGTCAAAGAGACATTTCTCGACCGCCTGTATTGCAAGTATGGCTTTGAGATCGGGTCTGGATGGCAGATCATCGACATCGGGGCAGCGATCGGCGATTTTACAATCTTCGCTGCATTAACCAGCTCTGAAAACGTTGTCTATGCTTATGAACCATTTCCGGAATCTTATGCGCTGCTCGAGCAAAACCTGGAACTCAATCACGTGAGCAATGTGCGTTCGTATCCACAGGCGATTGGCTCGCAATCGGGATATTTGTTTCTTAACCAGTCCAGTGGCGAGCCATTGCAATTCAATACGGAAATGACGTTCAATCCTTCCCAATCAATTTCAGTGCCTGCTGTTACCTTGGCGGACGCAATATCATCTGCAGGATTGGAACATTGCGATCTGATGAAGCTGGATTGCGAGGGCGCTGAGTATCCCATTCTAATGAGTTGTCCGGTTGATGTGTTTAATAAGATTGAACGCATTGTCATGGAATATCACGATATCCCCAGACACCATCATAAGGAACTGGTTGATTTTTTGAAAGCAAACGGTTACCAGGTGGAAACTTTTCCTAATCCGGTTCACTCGAATATTGGCTATTTGCGGGCATGGCGTAAAACGAAAGCTATATCAGGGTAAAATTAGATTATCCATGTTTACAGTGGATAATTTTACTTTGGACGAAGTCGAATATGGATGAACCCAGCGTACTCGATTATCTTAAAGCGAAATTGACCTTCTGGCGAGAAACATCGCTCCATATCCCGGAAGTTGATTCGGAAGTGAAAACAATCAGGACGAATGCTCAGCAAGCCGCCAGTGATGCAGGACGGGATACGGATTTAAAAACCGGATTGGCAGAAGCCAGGCCCGTAACGACTCCTTTACATCTCGTTTTACCATGGCGAACATTGGTAATGATTTTCCTGGCATTGTTTGCACAACGCGCCCTTGAGCCTCCTAATCGTTCATGGATGCTGGGACTGGGGTTGTATTTATTTGCGGCTATTTTTATGGTCTGGGCTTATATAAAAACCGAAGTGCGGCCGCCCGATTTGGAACCCGATGAACGCCGGTTTACCGATTTTTCGGTTCGGCGGTATGATGTTCTCATCGGAATCCCGCTGGCGCTGCTGGCTTTTGCTCTCTTTGGAGGCAACAGATTTTCGCTGTTAAATGTGGGACTCTGGTTGCTCTCGTTAGCCTTTCTGATTCGGGCTTTCTGGATCTCGTCGCCCCGTTCAAAGAACTGGCTCCAGAAAGCCAGGACTTTTTTCCTCGATCCTCACCTGACACTGAAGATTACCCCATTATGGCTGGTTGTTGGGGCGGCCATTGCGTTCGTAATTTTCTTCCGCTTTTACCATCTCAACCAGGTGCCTCCGGAAATGGTCAGCGATCATGCCGAGAAGTTGCTGGATGTTTATGATGTTTTGAATGGAAAAACATCAATTTATTTTCCTCGTAATACCGGACGGGAATTTTTTCAGTTCTACCTGACTGCTGCGATTATTTTATTGTTCAACACAGGAGTCACTTTTCTCAGTCTTAAATTGGGTACGGCGTTGGCTGGTCTGTTTACCCTGCCATATATCTACTTGTTGGGGAAAGAAGTGGGTAATCGCTGGGCGGGTTTTTGGGCGATGTTTTTTGCCGGCATTGCCTACTGGCCGAATGTCTATTCTCGTCTGGGGCTGCGCTTTCCGCTTTACCCTCTGTTTGCTGCGCCGACGCTCTATTATCTGATTAGAGGCTTGCGGACCTCTAATCGAAATGATTTCATTCTGGCCGGCTTGGCGCTTGGCCTCGGTTTGCACGGTTATACATCATTCCGTATTGTCCCGTTTCTGGTGATCATCGCGGTTGCTTTATATCTGATTCACCGTCAATCGCAGGGAGCGCGCAAGCAGGCGTTGTATGGTCTGGGTGTGCTGGTTGCCATTTCCTTCGTGATTTTTTTGCCCCTGTTTCGATTTGCATTGGAAAATCCAGAACTCTTTGCCTACCGCGCCTTTACCCGATTGAGTGATTGGGAACAACCGTTGCCTGGCCCGGCATGGCAGATTTTCCTGCAGAATTTATGGAACGCAGTAACGATGTTCTTTTGGTCTGATGGTGGGATATGGGTGCATTCGGTGACTTATCGCCCGGCTCTGGATGTGGTATCAGGGGCATTATTATTCCTGGGAATAGCATTATTGATTGTGCGTTATGCTCGCAACAGAAATTGGGTTGATATATTCCTGATCATTTCTATCCCAATGTTGATGATGCCCTCGATACTTTCGTTGGCTTTTCCGGGTGAAAACCCTTCGTTGAACCGTACATCCGGCGCCATCATTCCGGTGTTTGTGATCATCGGCATTGCCATGGATAGTATTGTTCGCGGTTTAAAATCCCGCCTGACGCAGCGGGCAGGAAATGGACTTGCCGGCGTTGTTGTTTTGATTCTGGTGGCTTGGGCTTCGTTTCAGAATTATGATCTCGTCTTCAATCAGTATCAAAAGGTTTATCTGCGGTCATCCTGGAACACCTCAGAAATTGGACAGATCATTCGCTCCTTCTCAGAATCGATTGGCAGCGCGGACGATGTGTGGGTTGTGGGTTATCCTTACTGGGTGGACACCCGATTGGTGGGTATCAATGCGGGTTACCCTACAAAAGATTACGCTATTTGGCCGGAGCAGTTCCAGGATACACTTACAAATCCCCGAACCAAGTTGTTCATCTTGAACCCTCAAGATTCGGAAGGGCTGAGAAAATTGAAGGAAGTTTACCCGCAAGGCGTTTCGTGGGTGTATAAATCAAAGGTGGAAACAAAAGATCTTATAATGTTTCTGGTACCTGCGGTTCAAGAGGCAATAGCGCCGTAACAGGATTAGGTTATCTATGCAGAGTATAATGACTGATTCGAAAAATTCACCTGTGAGTTTCAGGGGTAAATTGTGGATTTGCGACCTCTTAATGGTTGTTGTTCTGCTGTGCGGGGCTTATTTTCGCCTGGTTGGTCTTGATTGGGACGAAGGCCATCACTTACACCCGGATGAACGTTTCCTGACGATGGTCGAAACGGCCATATCGCCGGTCAAGAATCTTTCAGAATACTTTAATACCGGGGTATCCAGTTTGAATCCCCATAATCGGGGGTACAGCTATTATGTGTATGGGACATTGCCCATCTTTATCGTTCGTTATGTTGGTGAATGGATCAACCAGACAGGATACGACCAGATTAATGTGGTGGGCCGCCAACTTTCTGCTGTGGTCGATTTGCTGACGGTGTTGCTGGTTTATCTGATCGCTTCGCGGCTTTACGATAAGCGTGTGGGGCTTCTGGCTGCTGCATTCTCAGCGTGCGCGGTCATGCAGATTCAGCTTTCGCATTATTTTACCGTTGATACTTTTACGAATTTTTTTACTTTTCTGGCTTTTTATTTTGCGATCCGGATTCAAGTTGCAAAACACCCCGCAGCAAACAATTCTTCGCAATCTCTTTCTGATGATAATGAATTAAATGCACGAGTTGCTCAGCCTGATAATCGCTTGGCATCTTTCAACAAAGCCATGTTGCTCGCCTCGATTTTATTTGGCGTTGCGCTGGGAATGGCGCTGGCTTCAAAAGTTAGTGCAGCTCCCCTTGCTATCTTGTTGCCGGCTGGTATGGCTGTGTGGTTTTTCCGCCTTCCACCTGAAGAGCAGAAACGTCAGATTCCGCTGTTGTTACGCAACCTGATCCTGGCGGCAATTGTCAGTGTGGTCGTCTTTCGAATTTTCCAGCCTTATGCTTTTAGCGGGCCGGGTTTTTTAGGCATCAAACTGAACTCGAAGTGGATTGCCAATCTGCAAGAGTTGCGCGCTCAAAGCTCAGGCGATGTTGATTTCCCGCCGGCTTTGCAGTGGGCGCGCCGGCCGATCTGGTTTGCCTGGAAGAATATGGTGTTATGGGGGCTGGGTTTGCCGCTTGGCATTCTTGCGTGGTCAGGTTTTATCTGGATGGGTTGGCGTTTGATCAAGAAGGAATGGCAACACAGCCTGATCTGGTTTTGGACGGCGGTTTATTTTGTGTGGCAGTCTGTTTCCTGGGTGCGGGCAATGCGCTACCAGGTGCTGGTTTACCCCACGTTGGCAATAATTGCTGCCTGGGCGGTGATCAGCCTGTGGGATAAATATGCAAAAAAAGCTGCAATGGTTAATCAGACGGGGCGAAAACGTATCCATTTTGCTCAGGTCCTTGCTATTGTGGTGGGCGTTGTCGTATTGATCGGTTCTGCTTTGTGGGCGTATGCTTTTTCGAATATCTACACCCGACCGGTTACCCGAGTTGAGGCCAGCGACTGGATTTATCAAAATATCCCTGGCCCGGTGACGCTCACAATTCAAACGCCCCAGGGAGAGTTCAATCAGCCGCTTGCTTACCGCGCCGGAGAGACGATTATCCCTGGAGAGCCTTTCAAAATAGGTTTTACGGCGCCGGATAATGGTTTACTTACACAGGTGAAATTCGATCATCTGGTCGATCTGCAGACAAACCCCGTATCGAAAATGTTACGGTTAACACTTTATGATGCCGCCAATCAAGACCAGCCTCTGGCATTTGCTGATATCGAGGATGTCTTTGCTGCAAATGGCGAGGCGCTTGGACAGCCCTATACGTTTAATTTCAATAACGTGGTCAGTTTATCGCCAAAGAGTAATTACCTGCTGCAAGCGGAATTACTCGGCAATGAGGGAGCGATAGGCGTCAATGGCGTAATCACCCTGATCAGCCAATCTGCGACAGGGGAAAATGTTCAGAATGGATTGCCTTATACGGTGCAAAGCATCCGGCCTGGGATTGCCTATTATTCCGCTTTCTCGGCGAATGCGACAGGAACGGTGTCAAAGATTTTACTGCCTCACGTCGTTGACCGCGAAGCCAATGCCGGTCAAAAATCACTGCGACTGGTGATTTCGGCTATGCCGGAAGGCGAGAGGCCGCTTGGCTCAGCAATTGTTAAAAGTGATTTTCTTCCCGATAATGACCCGCGCGGGACTTCATACGAACTTGTCCTCGATAAACCGGTTGCAGTGCAGAAACAGCAAACTTATTATTTATCTTTGATCATGGATGAAGGGCAGGGAGCGTTGACCCTCTATGGTAATACCCCGGCGCACGAAAGCTCATGGGATGACGCGCTTCCCTTGCCGAGGAATGGCTTTGCGCCTTACGATACTTATGGAGGAATTTATCGCGGCGACCTGAACTTTGAAATGTATTGGGATGATAATGCCGATAAACGCGCTCGTTTCCAATCTATACTCGACCAGGCTGATTATATATTTATCAGCTCAAATCGACAGTGGGGGACAACGGTACGGGTTCCTGAACGGTATCCATTGACCACGGTTTTTTATCGTCAATTGCTCGGCTGCCCGGACGATCAGGAGATCACCTGGTGTTACAGCGTTGCACAGCCCGGTATGTTTGAGGGGAATTTGGGTTATGAACTGACAGCCGTGTTCCAATCGGATCCAAACCTGGGTTCGTTTAAGATAAATGACCAGTTTGCCGAAGAGGCTTTTACTGTTTATGATCACCCAAAAGTTTTGATCTTTAAAAAGACGGCAGGGTACGAATCAAAGAAGGTCAGCAAAATACTCGGCGCGGTAGATTTGACGCAGGTCGTTCACTTGTTGCCCGGTAAAACCAGCGGCCGCCCTGGGAATTTGATGCTGCCTGAAGACCGGTTGGCCGAACAGCAGGCCAACGGCACATGGGCGGAGCTGTTCAATTCCAATGCTGTTCAAAATAAGTATCCAGCGGTTGGGCTGGTGATCTGGTATTTGAGCGTCACTTTACTTGGCCTAATTGTTTACCCATTCGTACGTCTGGCGTTGCCCGGACTGGCAGATCGCGGTTATCCATTGGCGCGCATGGCGGGGATGCTGGTTCTGGCGTATTTCGTCTGGCTGGCATCTTCTCAAGGTATTCCTTTCATCCGTTTGACGATCAGTATTACCCTGGTTGTTATGGCGCTGATCGCTTCTTTGCTGGCATATCGTCAGCGCGACCGTCTGCTGCAAGATTGGAAACAAAAGCGCAAGTATTATCTGATTGTGGAATTGGTTGGACTGGCTTTCTTTACCCTGATGCTGCTGATACGTCTGGGAAATCCGGATTTGTGGCATCCTTATAAGGGTGGGGAAAAACCGATGGATTTGTCTTACTTTACGGCCATACTGAAAAGTACCACTTTCCCGCCCTACGATCCCTGGTTTGGGGGAGGGTATCTCAATTATTATTATTATGGATATGTCATCGTGGGCGTTTTGGTCAAGTTATTGGGTATCATGCCCTCCATTGCGTACAACCTGATCATTCCGACGCTCTTCAGTCTGCTTGCCTTGGGAGCATTCTCGATAGGGTGGAACCTGACCTGTCTCAGTAATCACGATGAAACAAAACCGGACGATGTGCAAAAACACCTATCATGGTCAGATATCTTCACTCAAAAGGCTTTTTGGATCGGTCTTTGCGCGGCGATTGGCCTGTTGATACTGGGCAATCTGGGAACCGTCAAGATGATCTGGCAAGGATTTCAACGCCTGGTCGCGCCGAACGGAAACCTGGAAGGGGCAGGTTTTTTCCAGCACATCATCTGGGCTTTCCGCGGTTTGGCGCTATCGTTGACCGGCTCCCCCCTGCCATATGCCCCGGGCGACTGGTACTGGCTGCCCAGCCGGGCAATTCCCGCGCCTGGCGATACCGAACCGATCACGGAATTTCCTTTCTTTACATTCTTGTACGCCGATTTGCATGCTCACATGATCGCGCTGCCAGTGACGCTGCTGGCGTTGGCGTGGGCAGTATCAATTGTTATGGGGCGCTGGCGATGGGGTGAATTGAACGGCCGGAATAAATGGCTGAGTGTGGTTTGCAGTTTCTTTCTGGCAGGCATCACAATCGGTGCATTATATCCAACTAACACCTGGGATTTTCCCACTTATCTTGTTTTAGGGTGTGCGGCAATTGCCTATACGGTTTTACGTTATTATCAGCCGGCAGGACAAAATTGCTTTAATCTATCCGGAAACACTTGTCGCTGGCTGGTTGGCCTCGGAAGTATTGTTGTTTTGGTGGTTTTATCACTTGGATTATATCGACCCTATACCTATTGGTACGCTTTGGGTTATAACAGCATCGATTTATGGAAAGGCACCCATACGCCGTTTTCTGCCTATTTGACGCATTGGGGAGTTTTCCTCTTCGTGATCATTTCCTGGATGGTTTGGGAAACCATCGATTGGATGGCAAAAACGCCGCTTTCGTCCCTGAATAAGCTCAGACCTTACAAGTCATTGATTGAGGGTTTTTTGATTGTTTTAGTCGTGATGATTATTGCCCTCTCGTTTATGAAAGTAAGGATTGCATGGTTTGTTCTGCCTCTAGCTGCATGGGCGGGTGTATTACTCCTCAGGCCAGGCCTATCAGATGCCAAGAGAGTCGTTCTGTTCTTGCTGGGCACAGGTTTTGTATTTACGCTCATGGTTGAGGTGATCGTACTGGTCGGCGATATTGGCCGGATGAACTGGGTCTTCAAATTTTATCTCCAGGTCTGGACGATGTTTGCTATCAGCGCGGCTATGTGCTTGGGTTGGCTGCTGCCTGTTATAACCCGCTGGTCGCCAAACTGGCGTTCAGTCTGGCAGTCGGTGATGATTTTGCTGGTCGTGGGAGCTGCCTTATTCCCATTGATGGCAGGGAGAGATAAGATCACCGACAGGATGGCGCCTTCGGCTCCACACACATTGGATGGTATGAAGTATATGGAATATGCGCATTACAACGATTTCGGCGTCGATCTGGATTTGAGCGAAGATTACCGGGCGATTCGCTGGATGCAGGAGAATGTTCAGGGCTCGCCAGTGATCGTCGAAGCCAATATTTATGAATACCATTGGGGTTCGCGTTTTACAATCTATACCGGTTTGCCGGGAGTGGTTGGTTGGAACTGGCACCAGCGTCAGCAGCGCGGTGTGGTCAATTCAGATTGGGTTACCACTCGCGTTAATGAAGTGGGAGAATTTTATAAGACAACTGATGTCAAGTACGCCGGCGACTTCTTGCGAAAGTATAACGTGCAATATATTATATTGGGTCAGCAAGAACGAGCGTTTTATCCTGGCCCAGGCCTCGATAAATTCCAGGCAATGAAAGGAATTCTCTGGAGAGAAGTGTACCGTGACGGCGATACGGTTATCTATCAGACAATAAAATAAATATGGATACACTTTATCACATAACCCATTCTAAAAATTGGAAGCAGGCGCAGCTTGAAGGGATTTATCAAAGTGATTCCCTTTTAAAGGAAGGGTTTATTCACTGTTCGTTTGGCGAACAAATCGTCGAAACGGCGAATAATTTTTACCACGGTCAGAAGGATTTAATGCTTGTGTTGATCGATCCGGCGCGGGTTAAGGCGGAAATTCGCTGCGAGGATCTGTATCAAATGAACCAATTATTTCCACATATTTATGGACCTCTCAATCTGGATGCAGTGATTAAGGCCATTCCATTTGAGCCGGATTCGGCTGGGAATTTTTCATTGCATGCGGATATTTAAATTGCAATAACAAATCGCAGAACTAAAAATTTTGGTTTAATTGCTGGTGAATTTAATCACATGACTTCGCTGATTGCGTTTTATTTGCTGATGACACTTTTAGGCTGGATAGCCTTCCCGATCACTTACCGCTTTTTTCCTTCACTGGCGGATCGCGGATATACGCTTGGACGCTCATTGGGATTGTTATTGTGGGGATTTATATTCTGGCTGCTGGCATCATTAGGCGTTGCCCAGAATGATGTGGGAGGTATTCTGCTTGCCTTTTGTTTGCTGCTGGCCTTAAGTATTTGGGCGTTTTGGCCAGATGGCCTGAAAGAAATATTCAGTTGGGTACGCGAAGCGAAGAAATTAATTATTGTCAGTGAAATTTTATTCCTGCTGGCATTTGTTTTCCTTTGTTTGTTGAGAGCGACCGATCCGGCGATCACAGGTACTGAAAAGCCGATGGAACTGGCGTTTATCAATGCGATTTTGCGCTCGCCTTCTTTCCCACCCAACGATCCCTGGCTTTCTGGTTATTCGATTTCTTATTATTATTTCGGTTACGTCATGGTTGCCATGCTGGCAAAAGTCACTGGTACGGCGGGTAGTGTGGCTTTTAATTTGGGCATCGCGCTCTGTTTTAGTTTGGCAGCTTTGGGCGCTTATGGAATAGTCTACAACTTATTCGCCTGTGTACGCCGGGATCATGGGTTACCATTATTGGGCCCATTATTTTTATTGATTGTAAGCAACCTGGAAGGTTTTCTCGAAATGCTGCATGCCAGGGGATTATTCTGGCATGAGGGCGCTGACGGCGCGTTGCATTCCCAATTCTGGGAATGGCTTGGAATTCTGGAAATCAACAAGGCTCCATCCCAACCTTTTAGCTGGTTGCCGAATCGTTCTGGCGGGATCTGGTGGTGGCGCGCCTCACGCGTTTTGCAAGACTATGATTTCTCGAATCAGTGGAAAGAGATCATAGATGAATTTCCATTCTTCTCGTATTACCTGGCTGACCTGCACCCGCATGTATTGACCATGCCTTTTGCGCTGCTGGCAATTGGTCTGTCGCTCAATTTTCTCTTGAGCCCGAAAGAAAAAGGATTTAGCGTTTTGGGTGTTCATATCCCATTAAATTTAAACAGTTATTTATTAAGCACGGTTATACTTGGTGGACTGGCCTTTTTGAACACCTGGGATTTTCCTATTTATGTCGCAATATTCTGCGCGGTTTACCTGCTGCGCCAGGTTAAAGAGCAGGGCTGGCAATGGAAGCGGCTGGGTGAATTTATCACCCTGGGACTTGCACTTGGCATCGGCGGCGTCATTTTATATTTGCCTTTTTATGTTGGCTTTTCATCTCAAGCTGGAGGATTCCTGCCCAGCATGATCTACTCTACGCGGGGAGTCTATTTCTGGGTCATGTTTGCTCCTCTGGCTTTGCCGGTTTTGGCGGCGTTGATTTATTTATGGGTTCGTCTAGGAATGTGGGTTGACTGGAAACGCTGGCTGGTTGCAGGCGCCCTGGCAGGAATTGCCTGGATTTTGATCGTTCAGGGTCTGGCGGGATTGGCGATTCCGGTACTTTTGGCTCTCGTCGTATTGATTATCCTCTGGCGAAAGCATTGGCCGGCGTCTGAATTTGGGCGAAGTGGTCTGAGTGCTCTGGTAGTTGTGACCGGATTATGTTTCCTGTCGTTTTTCTTTGCCTGGATGATTTTGAATCTCTCGACGCTGGGGAACGTATTGGCTGATTTTTCTGGCGGGGCGGGACGTTTATCGGCTGTCGGGATGACGTTATCTTCTCTGGGAGACCGTTTTGTCATCAATCAGGGCGCTCAAAATGGCGGGGAACTTTTGGCGGAATCTATCTTGCGCCGGTTGAAATCGCCAGGAACCTGGCTGAGCCTGACTTTTATATTAACTCTAACCTGGGGGTTGATTAAAACCTATCTCTTTACCAACTCGAAAGTAAAAGAAGACCTGAATGCCGGAATAGGCGTTTCAGAACCCATTGAAGATAAGCCGTCCGCCTTACATCCTGTGCAAGTTTTTGTGCTTCTGCTGATTTTAGCCGGGGCGCTTTTGGTGCTGACGCCCGAATATATTTATCTGCTCGATCAATTTGGTTGGCGGATGAACACGATTTTCAAGTTCTATTTTCAGGCCTGGATGGTGTGGAGTCTGGCAGCCGCTTATGCAACCTCGCTTTTGCTGATAAAGCTTCGTAAGGCGTGGGGTTGGGTATTCAGAACGGCATTGATCGTTCTTATGATCATGTCGCTGGCGTATCCGTTTTTCGGCTTACGAGAACGTTTCAACAGCCTGGGGCGAGCAGACAATTTATCTCTCGATGGCGCAGAGTATCTCTCCATTTATGCGCCGGACGATTGGGCGGCGATTGAGTATTTGCGGAATGTCCCTGTGGGTGTTATCACTGAGGCAGTTGGCGGCAGCTATTCGGGATATGCCCGGATATCGACACATTCTGGAATGCCGACTGTTATTGGATGGCCAGGGCATGAAAGCCAATGGCGTGGAACGAGCGAGGAATTGACGCCCCGTGAGGAGGATATCAAAATGCTCTATCAGACGTCGGATTGGGGTGAAGCGCAACAAATTATTAACCGGTATCATATTCAATATATTGTGATTGGAACGCTTGAGCGCGGCGCGTATCGGGTCAATGAAATTAAGTTCCAACGCGCCCTTCGATCTGTTTTCAGGCAAAATGATGTCGTTATTTATAAAGCTGAAACGACGGCTGAATAAGAGAGCCGTGATAAAATGAACCCCATGAATAAAGATTGTCATTTATCACTTGAACAGTTTTTATATGTTCTGGCAGCCACTATTGCAGTAAGTATTCGACTGTTTAATCTGGGTAAAATACCTTTATCTGACTATGAGGCCGGGTGGGCTTTGCAGGCGCTTGATCTCAGTAGGGGCGTCTATTCACTGATCGGATCACAATCATTGTATGTGGTATTTTCCACGGCAGTTTTCTTTATTTTTGGGGCGAGTAATTTCGCTGCCCGTCTATTGCCTGCTTTGATGGGGGTTATGCTGGCAGTGTTAGCGCCTATGCTGTTTAGGAATTGGCTAGGAAAGAAAACAGCGCTCGTTCTGGCGTTTGCTCTTGCGCTTGATCCGGGAGTGGTAGCTATATCGCGTCTGGCCGCCAGCCCGATTGCCAGCGCGGCGTGTTTGTCGATTGCTCTGGGCGCCTGGTATTTGCGGCATCCGGTTTTGGCGGGCATCTTTGCAGGTTTATTATTGTTAAGTGGCCCTGCGTGGATACCCGGAGTTGTCGGATTGTTGCTGACGCTGGGGATTGATTATTTAATTCACCGACAAAGCATTTCTGTCGATGGTAGAAGTGAGCGGTCAGATGATGTTGTTGAACCTCCGATGTTCGCGCCCGGATCAGTTAAACAAATGATCGTTGCTGCTATCATTACTATACTTGGCGTGGGCAGTTTGCTAATGTTGGCGCCGCGGGGCTTAAGCGCAGCAGCCACAGCATTGCCAGATTATCTGGCTGGCTGGGGACTGGTTTCAGGTGTGTCGATTTGGCAGATGTTGGGGGCGTTTTTTGTGTACGAACCCCTGGCAGTTATTCTGGCGTTCACAGGGATGATCAAAGCCTGGACAAACGGTCAGCGGCAGGATCAATTTTTCTCAATCTGGTTTATGGTCGCCATCTTATTGGCCTGTCTATATCCCTCCAGGCAGACGGCCGATTTGATTTGGGCGATGATCTCGATGTGGATCCTTGCATCTCGACAGATTACAGGCATGCTGAAATTTGATAATGAAGATATAAACCCGCTTTTAGGTCAGGCAGCTATGACCTTTGTTATGTTGTTGTTTATCGGGCTGAATGTGTCCAGTCTGGTGATGGGATTTCAGGACCCGGCGCAGATCAATTTGCGATGGATTGTCATCGCTGGCGCGTTCATTTTGCTTGGCCTGGTCAGTGTACTGATATCGTTGGGCTGGACTACCCGTGCGATGCAGAAAGGATTAATTCTGGGCGCTGGCGTTATTCTGGTCTTATATTCTCTGTCAGCAATGTGGAGCGCGGCTGGATTGCGACCATTCACCAGCCACGAATTATGGCAGCCGAATCCTGCAACCGGGCAGGCGGATTTGCTTCTGAATACCTTGGGCGATCTTGCTGAATGGAATACAGGTGTGCGTCAGAAAATTGATATCTATAGCGTAGGATTTGATTCTCCTGCTTTGCAATGGGCGTTGCGTGATTATTCGGCAGTCTATTTTGTAGATCAAGTACCCTCTCAAGTTCTCCCTTCAATTATCATCACACCGCAGAGTGAAACCGTATCTCTGGCGGCTGCTTATCGGGGGCAGGATCTGGTCTGGCAGCGGTCGCCCAATTGGGATGACGCAAGTCTGCTGGACACAGTAAAATGGATGATGTACCGGCAGATTCCCCAGCGTGACACTCCAATTACTTTATGGGCGCGAAATGATCTGTTCCCAAGCGGGAAGATCATTGAAGAGGCTGGGTCATAAAATTTTTTCTCAGGTGTTATTGAATCATCATGAATCCAAAGACAATAGCGATAGATGGACCAGCGGCTTCTGGAAAATCAACGTTGGCAAAACGACTGGCTGATCATTTTAATTACCTGTATTTTGACACAGGTGTTATGTACCGGGCAGTGACCTGGGCAGCGATTCAATCTGGCGTGGATATTAACGATGAAGCGGCGATCAGTGAACTGGCAAACAGAGTCCAGATTGATGTTAAAAGGCCATCAAAAGATGATGGACGGGCTTATGATGTTTTACTGAATGGGCAGGACGTTACCTGGGAGATCAGACGCTCAGAGGTAGAGGCGCATGTCTCTGTCGTTTCGGCCTCGCCGGGTGTACGCAAGGCAATGACCGAACAACAGAGGCGGATTGGTGTGATGGGAAATGTTGTGATGGTTGGAAGAGACATCGGGACGGTAGTTATGCCTGATGCGGACCTGAAAATATATCTGGATGCGTCGGTTGAAGAACGCGCCCGGCGACGTTATGAGGAAATCAGCCTTCGAGATGGGAAGGCGTCGTTTGAGGAAATATTAGAGTCGATGCGCCGCCGCGATCAGATTGATTCGACCCGGGCAGTTGCGCCACTGCGCCCGGCTTTTGATGCAAAAATTGTCAATTCAGACGGTTTAACTTTGGATGAGGTTTATCAGAAAGTTTTAGATTTGTTGAAACAGACTTAAAAGTCATTGCGTGAAAGGCAGGTTAGGTGGGTACGCTCCTCAGAATTGTGGTCGTGAGCGATTCAGACCAGGATGTTGCCCAACTCGCTGATTATATTCGGAGTGGGGGTTATGAAGTTGTTTGTAAACGCGTCGATTCACCGGCAGCTTTATCTAATCTGCTCACGAATGGCGTTGTTGATATCGTGTTTATCACTTACCAGCCGGATGTTTATGATATCTCTGCTTTGGTTCAACTAGTTCACCAACAAAACGGAGAATTGCCGATTTTCCTTTGTTCTGAGACCTATCAAGAAGATATTGCTGTTGAGAGCATTAAACTCGATGTGACAGTTTATATCGCAATCAATCGATTGCCAGACATTCTGCCCTGCTTTGAGCGGATATTAAATAGAATTCGACGAGCAGATTTTTGCGACGCTCAATTTCTGCTCCAGGAACGTTATCGAATGGTCGTTGAGAACTCGCTGGAAGCAATTGCTGTGACTGATTTGGAAGGTAAGCTGTTGCTTATCAATAAACAAATGGGCAATGTTTTAGGATACGACTCATCCGAGGAAATAATCGGTAAAAATCTGTTGGAATTTATTGTTCCCGAAGATCGCCAGCTGGCCTTGGATAGAATACGACTGGTGTTAGCAAATGAAAGGTTGAAAGCGGTTCAGTTGAGGGTTGTCAGAAAAGATAAAAAGCTGATCTTTCTTGAAACCAACGCCGCAGTTATTTCCGATAATAATGGGATGCCGCTGGGATTCATGGGAATGGCAAGGGATATTACTGAAAGCCGACGAATTGAGAATGATAACCGTCGGTTGAATGAAATTTTGCAAGAGAAAATTTTAATGAATGCGGTTGAAAGAGATGCTGCCAGGTCCAAATTGCAGGCCGAGATTGTTGAAAATAAGAAATTGGCGGCGTTGACAAATCGTCTCAATGAGATACTAGAGGCAACTTCCGATATTGTGGGAATGTCGGACATGGATGAACATGGGGTCTATCTCAATGTTTCCGGACGCAAATTGATAAATATAGGTCCCGATGAAGATATATGCAGGTTTACTATCTCGGATTTTCATCCCGCAGAAGCTTATCGGAGGATTATCAAAGAAGCCGTTCCTTACGCCATTCAGCATGGGATTTGGAGCGGTGAGACGGTTATTCGTTCCTGGGAAGGGAAGACTATCCCGGCTTCAGAAGTTATTATCATTCACAGGCATGAAGATGGTTCCCCGGCATATATCTCATCAATTATCCGGGATATTTCGGAAAGGGTGGATACTGAAAGGATACTGCGCGAGAGTCAAAGACGTTATCAGGTTCTTTCAGAAGCTGCCCACGATATGATTATACTGATCGATGCCAACGATCAAATTCAGTATGTGAATAAATATGCTGCCTCAAAAGTTGGATATAAGCAGGAGGAAATTGTTGGTAAACAACGAAATGAGTTTTTTCCGTCTGGCGTCAATGATCGAATGAAGAAAAACCTTGATCGAGTTTTTCAGAGTAAGGAAGCGCTTTATGTTGAGGATAGCATTCCATTTTCGGGATACCTGGTATGGGGTGGAACATGGATCAATCCAATAATCGATGATGATGGCGAAGTGAGAACGGTTCTGGTTTTAACCCGGGATATCACCGAACAAAAACGAGTGGAGGAAGCTTTAATCAAAAGTGAAGAGACGCTGCGCACCATCCTTGAGCTTTTACCGGATATAGTTTCTATTCATGATAAAGACGGGAAAATACTTTATATTTCGCCTTCTGTACAAAGATTTCACGGGTATTCAGTATCGGAAATGATCGGTAAAAACACGATGGATTTGATACATCCGGAAGATCGGAGGAGATTTATTCGCACATATATTAAATTGTTTACAAATCCGGGTGGTATCTATTCAGAACAATACCGATACCGTAATATTGATGGAAGTTATACCTGGATGGAAGCGGTAGCAATCAATCGGCTTGAAAATCCTGTGATTTCGGGGATTGTGGCAGTTTCGCGCGATATTTCGGAACGAAAACGAGTTGAGGAAGAATTGCAGAATGCGCTGAAAAAAGAGAAGGAGCTGAGACGACTCAGATCGCAATTTGTTTCGATGACGTCCCACGAGTTTCGAACGCCATTGAGTACGATTCTCTCTTCTGCGGAGCTTCTGGAACATTATGGTCATAAGTGGTCGCCTGAAAAGAAGTTAGATCATATCCATCGTATTCGAGAAGCTGCCCTGTTGATGACGACCATATTGGATAATATTTTGATTTTAGGGAAAAGTGAAGCGGGCAGGCTTGAGTTAAGACCAGAGGAATTGGATCTGATCCAGTTTTGCCAGGAGTTGGTTGAAGAGATTGAAACAGTAAATCGGTGTGGACATCGGATCAGGTACATGCCGGCTGAAAGTTGCCTCATTGTTCTGGCGGATGTGTATTATTTGCGCCAAATTATTACTAATTTACTTTCCAATGCGCTTAAATATTCGCCAGCAAACAGCCCGATATTATTCGGGCTGGAATGCGTTGATGACAAGATTATTTTTAATATTACCGATTATGGCATCGGCATTCCACATGAGGACTTGGATATGTTATATGCCCCCTTTTTTCGAGCCCGGAACGTGGGCGATATTTCAGGACACGGCTTGGGTCTCGCTGTTGTTAAAACCGCAGTGGATATTTATGGCGGAACGATCGACGTGAAAAGTCGATTGGGTGAAGGGACATCGTTCAAAATTGCTCTTCCTTTACTGCCCTGTGATAAAGAGATTGAGTGATGTTTCGTTTATTTCACAACTTTCTTAAAATTATGGGGAAATATTGCCATGAGTGAATTATCTGCAGCAAGAGTCTTGGTTATAGAGGATGAGGAACCCGTCCGCTCAAATCTCATTGAGCTGCTCGAAGAAGAAGGATTTTCTGTGTTGGGGGCAGAAAATGGCAGTGTTGGGGTTGAACAGGCGCGTTGTTTTCATCCCGACTTGGTCATTTGCGACATCATGTTGCCCAGACTGGATGGCTATGGTGTATTGGCAATTTTCCGGCAGGAAACCGAATTGTCGTCCATCCCCTTCATATTTTTGACAGCAAAAACTGAACGCCTGGATATCCGTTCTGCCATGGAATTGGGCGCTGATGATTATATAACCAAGCCCTATACACGGGCCGAAATATTAAAGACAATTCAGACGCGCTTGAAGAAGAAGGCTGATTTGTCGCTTTCATTGGAGAAAACCTTTATTGAACGACGTGGGCGTTTGTCTCAGCAATTGCCCTATGAATTGATGAATCCAATTCTTGGTATTCTAAATATTTCGGAGATTTTGACCAAAAATGCCGAACATTATAACCCTCTCCAGGTTGCAGAAATATCAAGAGATATCCATCATTCAGCGCAGAACCTGCTGAAGATCGTACAGAATTATCTTTTATTAATTGAATTGAATTCCGTTGTTGCCGACGATGTGAAATTGGCGCAGATGAAAAATTCGCAAGCGGCATCTGCCTGTTCAATCATACGTGAGATCGTGGACGCGAAAATCAGGCATGAGATGCCTGCGTCGAGCCTGGAATATAAATTTGAAGACATGGCGTTACAAATTACTGCATATCATCTGCAGGTTATTGTTGAAGAGGCGCTGGATTATGCTCTCTATAATAGAATTCCAGACACGAAGATCAGATTGGTTGGCATTGCTCATCAGGGGAAATATGAGCTTGTTATGGAGATGTTCAAGAAAGATTTGAATGTGATCGATAATTCATTCAATGCAGGTGACGTTCGATTCGTGGGGGGATTAACAAAGGATCACGATGTTTTGTTAAATCTTTCTGTAATTCAGCGCCTGGTTGAACTCTATGCCGGTCAATATTCGTTCGAGAATTCTAATGGGAAGATTACCATACGTATTTGCCTGATGGCAGCGTAGATGCCGGGGTGGACATGCTATAATGGTGGCATCACAATTGCAACTCAACGAACAGCATGTTGATTCAGTTCACGCTTTTAAACCAGATTCCCTATATTGAGCTTCCCCATGGCGTATTGGCCTGGTTGGGATGGTTTATGGCGGCCGGGGCCAGCATCTGGATGTTGATTCGTAGCCAGGGGGGTAAAAAAATATGGGCAAATGGTTGGTTTATCTTTACGGTTTTAGCCATTGGAACATTCTTTACCTCACTGTTCTTCGGAATCCAGTTTCCAGTCAGCGGTGGATTGACAATACCCAATTTACCCGCTGAGCCCAGCGCGCCATATTTCATGTTCTTCGCGGCTGTACCCTGGTTTTTGGCAGGTGGATTGTTAAACCCGTTGCATGCAACAGGTATTGCCGTATTAGCCGGTTTGTTCTCTGGCTTGTTTGAAACGCACAGTTTATACAGTATTCCTGAAACGGCTTTGCTTTCTCTTATATTCAGTGTGGTTGTTTGCCAACGCTACCGGACGCTTCCTTTTCGTCTATTAAGACATCCGATAATTGCTTCCGTTGTTGTGGCTGTTCTTTATCCCTTCTTGTATATTGTCGAGACCCTGGTTTCTGTGCCTGGTTCTCTGGCGCCCAGGCTTGACTATGCATTGACGAGCGTCTGGCCTGCTGCTCTGGTCATGGCCGGGGAGTTTCTCGTGGCCGGGTTAATCGCTGAGGGTGTTTCGCAATTGTTCCCGGCTTACTGGGGAAGAAAAGATATTCCTCTGCAACCGGCGCCGTATGAAACAAGTTTACGGAGTCGTTTTTTATTGGGACTGGGGTCGATGTTGTTGGTTCTGCTCGTGACCCTGGTCGTTGGCGATTGGCTTGTTGCCGGCAATGTGGCCCGTCAGATGCTGCAGGAGCAAATGGCAAGTACGGCTCAGATGGCAGCCCAGAGTGTGCCATTCTTTCTGGAAACCGGGCAAAGTCTGATTCGGCAACAGGCATCGGATTCGCTTTTGCTGACGACTGCACCGGCGGCATTGCCAGATATATTAGCCCAGAAGCTGCGTCTGGTTCCCTATTTTCGCCAACTCTATCTATTCGATAATGCCGGCAATCCGATTACGGGTTATCCCGTTTCGGATTTTTCAAGAATCAAACTAACAACAGAGGAACAGGCAGGGATTCAATTTGCCTTACAGGGGGTATTGGTGCAAACTTATTCAGCTCCACCGGTGGAAAATGGAGAGGCGGCTCAGATTTCTTTCATTGCAACGCTGACCGACCAGAACGGTCAGCCTCAGGGAGTTTTGCTTGGACGCAGCGATCTGGCTTCCAATCCATTTACCATGCCGATTATCGATTCATTAAAGTATATGCAGACCCTTGATGGGGAAGGTATGCTGATCGATGAAAACCAGCAGATTATTTACAGTCCGACAACTTCTGCCTTGATGACGCGTTATACGGGTCAGGTCTCTGAAGAGAGTTCCTTTTATGATGAATCTGCGCCGGATGGCACCCGACGCTTGGTGTATTATCAGCCGACTGTTGGGCGTTCGTGGGCAGTCGTCTTAACCGTGCCAGCGCAACGCGCTCAAAAAATGGCGTTGACAATATCGGCTCCATTATTATTAATTATTCTTATCCTCGCTGTTATTGCCTTTTTTGCGCTTCAGATTGCATTAAGAGCTGTTACCGGTTCTTTGCATTCTTTGGCTGCTGAAGCAGGTTTAATTGCTCACGGGCAGTTGGATCATCCTTTGCGGTTGAAGGGCGAAGATGAAGTGGGGCAATTGGGTCAGGCTTTTGAAAAAATGCGTTTGAGTTTGAAGGAACAGCTTGAGGAACTTAACCAGTTGCTCCTCGTGAGCCAGAGTGTGGCATCTACACTGGAAATAAAAGATGCTGTGCGCCCTATATTGGTTGCTGCATTGAATATTGGGGCAAAGTCTTCTCGGATTGTGTTAAATTCCCGGTTATTCCCTGAATCCACTCAGGGGATGCCGACTCGATATGGCGTGGGGATGCTCGCTGAGCAGTATGCTTACCTCGATGAGCAAATTTTGGAATTATCTGCCCGGCAGGATCGTTTGATCATGTCTAATTTAAGCAGAGCGCGAGGCATGTTGTTTCCGCCAGAAAGTGAAAAACCGGGAGCGATATTGGCAGTCTCACTCAAACAAGAAAATATATATTATGGCGCTTTATGGATCGCATTTGATCAGGCGCGCCAATTTACCGAGGAAGAAATTCGTTTTCTTTCGACCATGGCTGGCCAGGCTGTTCTGGCGGCAGCCAATGCCCGACTTTACCTCAATGCTGAAATTGGCCGCCAGCGTCTGGAGGCTGTCATCAGTTCCACGCCTGAGCCGGTGCTGGTTATTGATTCTCAAAACCGGCTGTTGCTATTAAACCCAATTGCTTTTCAGGTGCTTGGAATTTCAACAAAAAGTGTTGGGTTGCCTGTTGATAAGGTGATTTCAATCAACAGCCTGGTTGATCTGTTCACAGCCAGCAGTTATGAGCAAAAATCCAGAGAAATACAGCTTGAGAACGGCCGAGTATATTTTGCCACCGTATCGCCGGTTGTGGCGGGTGGTCAATCGGTTGGCAAGGTGTGTATCTTGCGCGATATTACCCATTTTAAGGAATTGGATACGATTAAATCGGAATTCGTTTCAACTGTCAGTCATGATCTGCGCTCTCCTCTGACTTTGATTCGCGGTTATGCATCCATGCTGCCAATGATCGGTGAATTGACTGAGCAACAAAAGGGTTATGTCCAAAACATCATTTCAGGAATTGATAACATGACCAGGTTGGTCACCAATCTGCTGGATCTGGGCAGGTTGGAAGCCGGCGTTAGTTTGCGCCGGGAGTTAATGCCCGTAGCTATTCTGATCGAGAGTGTGGTATCTGAACACCAGATGCAGTTCAATCAGAAGAAGATTGATTTATCCGTTGACGTTCCAGAAGATAGAACCATTATGGTCGAAGTCGACAGGGAATTAATTCATCAGGCGCTGGTCAATCTGGTTGATAATGCTTTGAAATATACCAATATCGCTGGAAGTAAAATTATCCGCGCGCGCATTCAACCGGCGACTATAATATTTGAGGTGAAGGATAAAGGAATTGGTATAGCACCACTTGACCAGCCGCGGTTATTCGAGCGGTTTTATCGGAGTGGTCAAAAAGAGGCCCACAGTCAACGCGGCAGCGGATTGGGTCTGGCAATTGTCAAATCGATTGCTGAACGGCATGGGGGTAAAGTTTGGGTCGAGAGCCAGTTAGGCAAGGGAAGTTCATTCTTTATCGAGATTCCTCTCCGGCAAACAGTCACTTCCGTATCGAAGAATGAGACGACGTTCTGATTTTTATAATCAGGCTAACCAGAGCGAACGGCATTAGTTTCAAACGCTCTTCAGGTATATGCCACAAATCCCACGAGAGGACCAAACCATCAATATCGATTGATCTGAATGCATTTAGGTCAGTAGTGATTTGTTCGTCCGTATGTTGGGCAATACCCGGAATCTCGACCAATTCAACTCCAGCGTAGAGATGCTTAACACATGAAGTCCGGGCTCTCATCAATTCGTTTTTGATAGCGGTATCTGAAACGCCCAATTTTTCGAGATCATTCTGCCTGGATGGTAAGGCGAAGTTGACAGCCTGGCTCAGATATGCCATAGCCTGAGACTCAGGGATACGATAATGTTTTAATAACCAGTCAGACAGATTGAATAACTCGAATGGAATTCCGGCTGGCCCTAACGTATGTCCGTATGACATAATTTTGATCCAATCACAGAATGTATTAAGCGTCGATAAGTCCTGTCCGACTGAGCGGGTCAGACAGGGAGAAAAACAGTCAAGGCCAATTTTTAAACCGGCGCTTCGCATTAAACCTGTGGCCAATGCCAGAAAATTTGAGATGCTTGTTTGTCGAAAATCCAGAAATTTTGACAGCGCTGATAGTTCGGGATCTGATTGCTCTTCGTTCCTGGAATTTAACAAGCCGGAAATCAGTGGTTGGATATTCCTGCGCGATGCCAGCAGGTTGTAAATTTGCCGACGAATTTCTTCTAAATCCAATCCCTGGCTTGCAGCGGCCGCGTGACAGTGTCGGCAAAAACAAGCCAGATCGATCAGCGGATTGGCGTTAGGCGAGGGAAATCGAATTCGATCAAGAAAAACGCCCTCGTAATGCTGTTTTTCGATGAGGACGTTCAGATTTTCCAGAATGATGTTTTGTACAGTGGGATTATTGGGGCAGAGGAATGTGAATTCTGGTTGTCCCTTATATCCACTGATTGGATCTAAATTGATATTGACTGTCATCCATTCTGGTCTTATAGAGAAAGAACCATCGGACGTTAATAAAGGATGCCAGCGATAGAGGGCCGCGCCATTCTTTTCGGTTATTTGTCTGCAAGCCGTAATGAGATCGTCTGGAAGTTTCCATCCCAACAAAACGTTAGCAATTGGAAGTATGTCAAAAGCAGATTGTAAACGAGCAACGGCGTGGTTTGTTGGGATACCGGCTGAAACAGGATTTTCCTCAAGATATTGGACAGAAAATTCAATCATCCGGTGCCAAACTGTCGATCGCCGGCGTCGCCGAGACCTGGAACGATATAGCAGCGTTCATTAAGATGATCATCCACGGCTGCCAGGTAGATTGGCACATCAGGATGTTTAACCTGCATCAATTGAATACCTTCTGGCGCTCCGATCAAACCGACAAATTTTATCTTTTTGACCCCCCAATTTTTCAGGATATCAACAGTCGCCACTGCCGATCCACCTGTTGCCAACATTGGGTCAAGGATCAGGCAAACGGATACGGTTGGTTCGACAGGTAGTTTGTTGTAATATTGCACGGGCTTGAGGGTTTTTTCGTCCCGGTAAATGCCGATATGCCATACTTCCGCCGAAGGCATTAATTCCCAGATACCTTCTACCATTCCCAGGCCAGCCCGCAGAATTGGTACAAGGCCAATCTTTTCCTTAAGTTCGAAGCCATTTGCAATACCCAGTGGCGTCTCTGTTTGAACCGGAAAAGTACTTAAATCAGCAGTGGCTTCATAAGCCAGAAGGCCGGATATTTCTCGTACGAGTTCGCGAAATTTCTTTGGTTCGGTTTTGATGCTGCGCAGCCGGGCTAATTTATGAGCTACCAACGGGTGTTTGGACGGAAACACATTCTGCATATTTTATCTCCTCAACATATAGCGTTTACCAATTATAAAGCCGATTTAATTTACGGAGTATTATTGGTCATGATTTTTTTGCTATGCTATAATGAAAAAAACTGTTTTACGTAAACCGTTATCTGTTATAAGGATTCTGGAGATGGAACTGCTAAAAAAGCTTTCTGTGATTCTGGTAATTACGCTGGTAGTTGGGAGTTGTCCGGTAAATAACGCTTCGGCAGCAGATGAATCGCCAGCGCCTTTTATTGTGGAATTGAGCACCGAAGACGCTACAGGCGCAGAGATTATTCTCAATGCAACTGTGACCGCTCTAGTCGATGCGCCGCGCCTGCTTTTGTCGTGGTCGCTCTCATCTGGTTTATCAATGGTTTCAGGCGCAACGGATCAGGAAGATTCGATGGTGCAGGGTGAGACGAAAAACTATCAAGTTTCCCTGCATAAAAGCGGAGACAAACTAGAGAAGGTCATGTTTTTTGCCTATTTACTAAATGACAGGGCCAAGGATGGGGTAGGGGATGTGATTTATTTAGAAAACCAGCTCAATGAATCCAGAATGACGGCGTTATCAGAAGATGAGCTCGGCTCACTTCCCCTGAGAGGCGCTGAAAATGGTCAATTAATTGAAGTATTAATTGATAGTAAAACGAAATTGCCTAAATATACGCCTTCGCTGGTTTCTGCCACTATTCCTGAAGTGGCTTCCAAAACGACCATGCCGGTCAGCGGCGAAATATATTTTCCGGATAATGTTGTCATGTTAGGTGTTGGTGATGTACCCAAGTTTAACGGCGTTGAATGGCGCGTATTGCCTCAGGCGCCGGTGCGGCTGTATGGAAAAACATCTTCCGGCAAATATTATGTCGCTGCCAAAGGTTTTTTGAACGATAATGGCGCTTTTTCATTTAGCGATGTGCGCGTCAATGAGGGTGAAAATCTCTGGGTGGAGGTTTGCGCTTCAGGGAAGAATGTTCGGGTTTATAACACGAGCGGAAAGACTTTTTGTTACCGGTTTAATAATCCGGCGCCAGCCATTATTGGAATTTCGCTCGGACAATTCTTTATCGGCGCCCAGGTTGAGGGTTTGCAGGCGGGTGTTATGGAAGAGATCGCGGTCACTGACGGCAGTCAACCCGACGGCGGAAACGTAGTCGTAGACGGCGCCGTCCGTAATTTTAATCGGCAGCGCCCCGGGGTGATCGGTTTCGCCCCTGATCACCCGACTGCCATCGGCCTGAACCTGGTCGGAGACGATCTGATAGGGCGGCTCATCTAGCAGGTGGA
>CAZDAW010000019.1:38396-44917 GCA_964503685.1 uncultured Anaerolineaceae bacterium
TATAACAATAGCGGAAACACTTTTTGTTACCGGTTTAATAATCCGGCGACAGTCATTAATGGAATTTCGCTCGGACAATTCTTTATCGTCGACCAGGTTGATGTGGACAAGAATTTGGGCTGGTTTAACATCTACGAAGCGGCAGAGCGGGGAATCATAGCAATTCGCGACGCTGGCCTTACGACGACAAACAAAATCGTATCGATTACCTGGAATGGCAGCGCAACTTCTACAGCGTGGTCTAATTATGCGAATGGGAATATTTACCTGCGCGCCGGAGATCAGTGGAACGATGCGGTGATTCTGCGCCTGATGGGTATGTGGTTTTTGAAAAATTATGCTGTCTTGCCGCCTTCGCTAGGGGGGAACTCATTGACTTCAAACCCCGACGTTGGTTGTAATTACGGCAACACCCGGCCGAATCTGGCTTATACCCAGGGCTTCTCGATATTCTTTAGCAACGCGGTACGGAGTACGATGGAGGGAAACGATGACTATGCCGATATTTACCTGTTTTACGCCACCCAATTTGGCGACCAATACCGGTCTTATGAAAAGGATATTGAATTGATCGATGGGGCCGCTGATAATGACTCAGCTACGGGTAAAGGGAACTATTGTCACTGGCAGATTGCCGGTACGTTATGGGACATTTTGGACACCAGCGGCATGGATGATGATCCGGTGATAACGGGCTTTACGATTGAGCCTTTCTTGCGCTCTGCCCGGTCAAAATATAACAAACATTATCCTTATAATATCAACCAGTGGTGGTATGGATGGACCAATACCACTGGCGGGCGAAACGGCTCTTCTTTTGGAGACGAGTTGGATCTGATCGATAATTTTACCAGCGACCATAACATTTCAATCGGGATTGAAATCAGGGTCGTTTCAGAGGCTTCTCTTAACTTCTATTCCAATTTATGGCTGCCTTCCCGTTTTAGAGATCGTATTTATAACGGCAATCCGGGTGATCCAGGCGCTTATCCGTTTGCGACCTATACCTTGGATGGTGTAGATGAGGTGTTCAAGATTTATTCTCCTTATAATGGGATTTATCTGTTGGGCGTCGAAACCGATGACAGCGCGGCTGATGCCGAACTGGTGGCTACGATTACAGACGCCTCGAAGACGAGTACGCAAACTATTAGAGCCAGGACGAAGGGAACCGGCGCCTGGTGGAATGGGTTTAAATTGACGGGAAATACAGGGGTAATTACCAAGGTTAATAAGATACAAAAGAAGTCGCCGGCGACGTTGTACTGAGTTCTGTTTTAATAAAAGCGATAGCCCACAGTGCTGAGATAGGCTGTGGGCTTTGTTATATTAAGTGATTGGTTTGATTTTGTCTTATTGGAGTTAATCCGGCTGAAATCGATCCCAAACGATAACGCCTTCCGCAATGGTCATTTGCACCCGACAAGTGGAATCGATCAGCGCCAGATCAGCGTCTTTACCGACCTCCAGGCTGCCTTTATGTTGGGCAACCCCGATCGCGCGCGCTGCATTCAGACTGACCATCGGCCAGAGTTCCTGTAATGACCTGCCTGTATTTTGCTGGATATTGTACAGAGCGCGGTCAAGAGTCAGGATGCTGCCGGCCAGAACACCACCGGGTAAATAGGCAGCTCCGTCCCTGATGGTTATTGTCCGGTTGTCAATCGGGTAATCTCCTGGCGGCAACCCTGCCCCCCGAATTGCATCAGTGATCAGAATAACACCCCGGGGCTGTTTGACATCAACAAGTATCTTTTGAGCAGCAGGGTGGATATGAATATTGTCACAGATCAATTCGGCCTTGATTTCAGGGAAACTCATCGCCGCGCCAACGGTTCCTGGTTCACGGTGGCTCAACGCTTGCATTGCATTATAGCAATGGGTTACCTGGCGAACGCCATGCTGAACGGCAATTTTCATCTGTTCATAGGTGGCGTTTGTATGGCCGGCAGAAACGGTGATTCCGCGGCGAACACATTCATCTACCAGCCAGAGATTTTCAGGGAACTCTGGTGCTATGGCAATTAAACGAACAAGGCCGCTGTCCAGAAATTCCAGCGCTTCGGCGGGATCGGCAAGACGGATCAAATTGGCGTCCTGCGCGCCGCATTTTGTTTTGTTGAGATATGGTCCTTCCAGGTGAACGCCCAGAATGGCGGCGCCGTCTTTAACAGGCCCTGCCATTTTACCAACTGTTTCGAGCACTTTGAGAATGGCTGCGCGGGAAGCCGTCCAGGTTGTTGGCAAAAAGGATGTAACACCATGTTGGGCGTAGAATTTTGCCATTTCGCGCAATCCATCCGGTGAAGCATCCATGGCTTCGTATCCCATAGCGCCATGGGTATGGAGGTCGATAAACCCTGGCAGTAAATTCATCCCCCTTCCATCGATTACCCTGGTAACAAAATTCGGAGGGAAATCTGGCGCATGCCCAGAGCCAAAAGCGAAAATTGTCTTGCCTTCGGTTAACAACCAGCCCGAATTCCAGTTTTGTTCGTGGCCGTAAATGTTAATGTTAGTGAATAGCAAACGGTTTAGAGAGTTATTTTTCATTATTTATTTTAAACGCACGGGCTGACCGGTTTTTGCGGATTCATAAGCGGCCAGGGCAACTTCCACGGCGCGATAACCATCCATGCCATCAACGTATGGTTTACGATTCTGGCTGATTGCATTGCCAAATTCTACAATCATTGCCCGGTTCATATCAGAGCCCCAGTATGACCAGATAGGGCGTTGCAAATCCTGACGGTAGATCGTCAAATTTTGCTTAAAGCCGTCAACAATAACGGCGCCGCGTTCAGTGACCATCTCGAATCCCAATCCGCCCCAACTTGGGTAATAAGGCGGTCGGCTCCAACTGCAATCGATGCTGGCGAACACACCGTTTTCAAATGTAACCATCAACAGTCCGCCAGTCTCTACATCGACCTGATTGGCGTAAAAAATATGGTTGGTTTGTGCATAAACTTCTACCACTTCGCTGCCGAGATACCAGCGCATGATATCGATCAAATGGACAGTATGATCCATCACTGCGCCGCCGCCAGCAAGGTTTTTATCGACAAACCAGGCTCTGTGTTTAATGGGTAACTCGCCCTGATTGACGCCGTTGAAACAAAACACTTTGCCCAACTCGCCTTTATCCAGCAAATTTTTTACTTCTCTCAAGGGGGTGCTGAAGCGCATTGGAAAAGCTGTCATCAGCCATACGCCAGCCTGTTGGCATACTTCAACAATCTTTTCTGCATCTTTGAGGCTGGTGGCGATGGGTTTTTCACACATGACATGGACGCCGGCTTTTGCAGCCATTTCAACCAAGGGAAGGTGTTTGTTATTTTCTGTACAGATGATGACGCCGTCCGGTTTCGCAGCAATCAATGCTTCGTAGGATTCAAAGCAATGGGTATTGTATTGTTCAGCCTGACGGCGGGCGCGTTCGATTGTTTCGTCAGCGACGCCTAGCAGATCGATTTCAGGGATTGTACGGACGGCCTGAATATAAGCTTCAGCGTGATGGTGAGCAAAACTCATGATTCCGATTTTCATGATATCACCTCCGGCAATGGTTCGAGATGAATTGCCTTACCTGTTTCAGCCGATTGAACTGCCGCCATCGCAATTTGCAGCGCGGCCAGGCCGTCATCTGCTGTGACGCGTACCGCGAGGCTTTCGGTCAGCGCAGCATAAAATTCCTTGATTTGACTCGTGTACGGGCTTTCAGCCAGTGGGCTTGCGGGCAAACCGACATCCGGCCCATCGCCTGCCTTTCCCTTATTGAGCAGGTTTATAATTGGCGCAGTGGCGTCGGAGTCAAATTCAATCAAACCACTGTCGCCGGCAATTTCGAGATGTGTTCTGAAGGTGGGCGGGGGGTAAGCCCAAGCGCCTGAGATGTGTGAGAGGATTCCATTACGGTGTTTGAGGATGACCAATCCATAATCGATGGCGGCATTTTGATGGTAGGTACTTACTTTCCTGGCAAATACACTATCAACGTCACCCGCCACCCAACGCGCATAATCAAAATCGTGGATCATCAGGTCTAATAAAATCCCGCCGGATTTTTGCTCATCCAGGAACCAGTTGCCAACGGGCTTTTTGGGGCGAAAGCTGCCTCTGGAGAGGCGGATGACGCCTGGATTGCCGATTTCACCCTGCTCAACGCTTGCTTTTGCCAGGGCATATTCAGGGAAGAAACGAACAACGTGCGCAACCAGCAGACGGACGCCAGCTTTACGACAGGTTGAAATCATTTCTTGTCCCTGCTCAACGGTGCGCGCCAGCGGCTTTTCACAGATAATATTTACTTTTGCCGCGGCGGCCTGCAACACCATATCGTAATGCAGGTGAGTGGGTGTGCAGATATCGACAACATCGACTTCGGATAACATATCAGCCAGGGTGGGAAACACCTTAACATGATATTGAGCAGCCAGGGGCTGGGCCTCTTCGATCGTTTCGGCTGTGAAGCCGACCAGCTCCGCATCTGTTTCTGCCCAGGCCGCGGCATGAGTTGACCCCATGAAACCTACGCCAGCGATTCCAATCTTCATTAATCAGCCTCCTGAATTTTATTTTAGGGCGCCCGCAGTAATACTGCGAATCATCTGGTTGGAGAAAATTAGATATAAGATCAGTATAGGTATCATCGCCAGGGTGAGGGAAGCCAATACGGCGTTCCAATCACTGACGAATTGTCCTAGAAATTGTTGAACTCCCAGGGTTACTGTGGCGGTTTTTGCGCTGGGAGAGATGATTAGTGGAAACCACAGGTCATTCCAGATTGGGATCATCGTAAAAATACCGATTGCACCCAGCGCCGGGCGGATCATTGGCAGGATAAGCCCATATATCCGATATTCACTTGCACCATCAATACGGGCGGCGTCTTTTAGTTCCTTCGGCACCTGGCGCATAAATTGCGAGAGGATGAATATTGTCAATGGCAATGCCTGAGCAATGTAAACGACGATCAGCCCCGTCAGTGTGTTTACCAAAGAAAAGCTGACCATTAATTTCAGAATACCGACTGTTCCCAGGCGGATGGGGATCAAGACCCCGATGGCCAGATAGACCCCCAAAAACGCGTTACCCGGGAATTTATATTCTGATAAAGCAAATGCCGCCATTGATCCGATTAAAAGGGTGAGGATTAAGGCCAAAAAGGTAACTGTAATGCTGTTCTCAAAATACTGCAAAAAATTTCCCCGATTCATAACTGTTTCGTAGCCGATCAAGCTGAACGTTTTTGCGTTCGGCAGTTGAAATGGAGCGCTGAAGATGGCTTTGCGTGATTTTAAAGAATTGATCAAAATCAGGAAAATTGGAAATAAAGCGATAAGTGTGTAGAGAATTAATATGATGTGAGGAATTAAAGCGCTTATGGCGCGTTTTAGGCGGTATGCAAAGGATACCTGGTGGATGCTGGTTTCAAGGGTAGTCATGACTCACCTCATAATTCGTAGGTTTTCACCCGGCGCTGCCAGACGACCATATAAAACAGCACCCCGGTGAGGATAATCAGAAACATCATGGCTGCAACAGTAGCGCCCATGGCAGGGTTGCCAAGTTGTAATTGTTGTCCAAAAAATACTCTATAGAACAGCGTTCCCATGATGTCTGAGGAGAAATTCGGGCCGGCATTGGCGCCTTTGATTGTATATATCAGGTCAAAAGCATTGAAGTTACCCACAAAAGTCAGAATGCTCACGATACCTACAGTAGGGAGGATGAGGGGAAATTTTATTCGCCAGAAGACATCCCAGCCATGCGCTCCATCCACCCTGGCTGCTTCGATTAATTCATCAGGAATGCCAATTAGTGAAGTATAAAAGAGGATCATGGGAATACCCACAAATTGCCATACTGAAATGAGAGAAAGAGTCACCAGGGCGCTGCTTTCGAGCCCAAGCCAGGGTTTAAAAAGGGAACCCAGGTGAACAAGTTTCAACATGCTCTCGGATACTCCCCAGAGTGGACTGAGAATGAGATTCCAAATAAAACCGATAATGACGACTGACAGAACGGTAGGCATAAAAAGTACTGTTCTGTAAAATTTCCTGCCGCGTCCGCCGGTCGCCAGGAGAGATGCCAGCAACAGGCCGATCGGGTTTTGCGCCAGCATGTGAACGATGAAGAAAACCACGTTGTTTTTTAACGCTCCCCAAAACCGTGGGGCGTATTCGCTATCTGTAAACAATTTGACGTAGTTTTGAATACCATTGAAGATTTCCCTGTTGGCGTTATCGAAGGTATAAAAGCTGAGCCTTACCGAATTCACCAGGGGATAGATCATAAATATTGTGTAGATGATGACTGCGGGGGCAAGAAAGACAACAATATAGAACGGGAATGGCTTTCGTCTTTTGGTGTTCTCCATTGACAAGCTCTCCTGTGCTAAATAAAATTTTCCTGACGCCAGGGAATGGCTACCATGAATTTAATTATAAACCGGAACGAGAATCGAGAATATCCTTGAATTAAGATTTAAACCAGGGAGGTTTTCTTTAATATTTGAC